>NZ_JASUTP010000005.1:0-79669 GCF_030445475.1 Thermodesulfobacterium sp.
CTACTTTTTTAACTTCATTTTCAATGAAATTATACATATCTTTTAAGTCTTTCATAGGCTTTTCCTCGTTCTTAAATTTTGAGTTTAACTCTATCATTTTTACCAGGAGGGGGGGAGCCCTTTACCCCTAAGATTTAGACACAATTAATGAAACACTACCATCTTTTTAAACTTGACTAAAAGTTTTTTTTATGTTAATAATTAGATATTAAAAATTTGTTCTTTTAAGTTTTCAAATCAAATTTTTGATTTTTTGACAAACATTTCTATGGATATTTTTAGAAAAAAACCAGATATTTTTGGAAAGTTTGAAAAATTGATAATAGTATCTAATCGTTTGCCTTTTTCTGTAAAATCTGACTTAAGTCTTTCTAAAAGTCCTGGGGGTTTAGTTTCTGGGATTGAGACTTTTTTAAAAAAATCTGGGATTAAAAATTATGTATGGATTGGATGGCCAGGAGCCAATTTGAATAAAAAAAATTTTGAGTTAGTAAAAACTAAGGCTAAAAAACTTAATTGCTATCCTGTTTTTATTTCTCATAAATTGTTAGAAAAATTTTACAATGGTTTTTGTAACAAAATACTTTGGCCTCTATTTCACAGTCTTCCCAGTTATGCGGTATATGATGAAAGTTATTGGAAAAATTATATCGTTGTAAATGAAATATTTTGTGAAGAAACTCTAAAACACGTTACTGAAGATTCAGTAGTATGGATACACGATTACCATCTTATGCTTCTACCTCAAATGTTAAAAAAGGAAGCACCTAATACCTTAATAGGCTTTTTCTTACATATTCCCTTTCCTCCTCCAGAGATTTTTATGCAGCTTCCATGGAAAAAAGAATTCTTAGAAGGTCTTTTGGGTTGTGATTTGATAGGCTTTCATATTTACGAGTACACTGCTAATTTTTTAAGAACCCTTTCTCGTACGTTGGGTATAGATCATAAGATGGGAGAGATTATGTATCAGGAAAGGGTTATTAAGGTAGATACCTTTCCTATGGGAATCGATTTTGATTTATTCCATAATGCCTGCGAGAAAGTAAAAATTAAAAAATTAGTTAACAAAATCAAAAAACGATTTAAAAATCAGAAGATAGTATTTTCAGTGGATAGGCTTGATTATACTAAAGGAATCTATAATCGTCTTTTGGCTTATGAGGAACTTTTAAAAAGAAGACCAGATCTTCATGAAAAAGTTGTTTTGATTATGGTTGTTGTTCCCTCAAGAGAGGGGGTAGAACATTATCAAAGAATGAAAAAACAATTAGAAGAAAAAGTAAGTGAGATAAACGGAAAATTTGGCAAGATAGATTGGATTCCGGTTTTGTATTACTATAGATTTCTTAACTTTGAGGAACTTGTTACTCATTACTTAGCAGTTGATGTAATACTTGTTACGCCTTTAAAGGATGGTATGAACCTTATTGCTAAAGAGTTTATAGCTTCAAGAAAAGACCAAAGAGGTGTTCTAATTCTTTCAGAATTTGCAGGATCTGCAAAGGAGTTGGGGGAAGCCTTTATCGTAAATCCAAATTCTATCAGTGAACTTTCTTATGCCATAGAAAACGCTCTTGAAATTTCAGAAGAAGAACAAAGAGAAAGAATTAGAATAATGCAAGAAAGGTTAAAAAGGTACGACATAGTGAAGTGGGGAAAAGACTTTTTCTATACTTTAACAGACGTAGAAGAAAGAAAAATAGCTTTAAAAACCAAGTTATTAACTACCGAAGTAATAAAACAAATTAAAAAATCTTTCGAAAAAGCGTCTTCTCGAATACTTTTCTTGGACTATGATGGAACCTTGGTTTCTTTTGCAAGTAACCCTCACTTAGCTTCCCCAGATAAAGAGTTAAAAAATCTTTTAAAAGCACTTTCTAATATTCCTAATACTGATGTAGTAATTATCTCTGGAAGAAAAAAAGAAGATTTAGTAAACTGGTTTGACGGAATAAGGCTTAACTTTATTTCTGAGCATGGAATGTTCGTAAAAAAATATAACAAGGATTGGGAAACACTTTTACATCTTCCTCAAGAATTCGTAAGAGAATTCAAAGAAAAGATTAAAAACATTCTGGAAACTTATGTAGATCGATTACCAAGATCTTTTATTGAAGAGAAAGAATTTTCTATAGTTTTTCATTACAGAAATGCAGATCAAGAATTAGCAAGTTTAAGAGTAGCAGAACTAATTGACGAACTTTTGATGGTAACAAGTAATTTAAATCTTAATTTAATAATAGGGAACAAAGTGATTGAAATAAGACCTGCAGGAATAAACAAGGGAATAGCTGCTAACATATTTTTAAAGGAAAAAAACTACGATTTTATTTTTGCAGTAGGAGATGATACCACAGATGAAGATTTATTTAGAGATCTTCCTGAAAATGCTATCACCATAAAAGTAGGAATTGGAAAGTCTTTTGCTAAATACAGTGTAGAATCTTATTTAAAAGTAAGAAAATTATTAAATGCTTTGGTAACCAATGAATAAGCCTTTTGTGTTTAAGTCTGAGTTTTGGATTCCTCAGTATACAGGAATAAAGGTTTATTCTATAAAGGAGTTTATAGAGGCACTTAAAACAGTTGATAAATTTTCTATCTTTTACCACTTGTATATAAACATTTTTAACTATCACAATTTACCCACTTTTTATAACAACAGCTTTTCCTACTGGTTATACAAAAACGGTCATCTTTTACTTGCAGAAAAACTCTCTGTAATTGATCCCTTAGAATACTACGATTTAGAAGAACTGAGGAATGTTCTTGTTCAAACTCTTGAAGAAAATTACAACCCAACGGAAGATAAAAGTGGACAAGAAGCTTTTTATTTTATCAAAGCTGAAAGAGAAATCATAGAGGGTGTAGATGTTGCTAATAACTTAGATGAGTTTTTAGAGAGAATTAAAAAATCAAGCATAAATTCTGTTTTTTATCATCTTGTAACTTCAAGAATAGAAAACAAAACCCTTATAAATGACTATTCTGCCTGGCTTACCAATTTAGGAGAAGTTAAAAAAGCAGAAAAAATAAACAAATTAGATGTTTATGTTATGAACCTGTATGAGATAAAAAATAATATAATAAAAATTTTGGAAGAAAAAGAATGATTGAGGAATACATACCCTTTGTAAGCGAAGAAACGATCGAAGAGTTGTTTATTTTAAGTAAGAAACTGAATGGGGTAAAAGTGCTTCATGTTAACTCTACTTATAAAGGTGGTGGTGTTGCTGAAATTTTACACAGAATGGTTCCTCTTATGAATGCACTTGGAGTTAAAACAGACTGGAAGGTATTTAAGGGAGACAAAAAGTTTTTTTCTTTTACCAAAAAACTTCACAACCTACTTCACTTAGGATATGGTGAAAAAATCAGGAGTGAAGAGATTGTTTATTATTTAAAAATCACTTATGAAAATTTTAAAGAAATAGACACAGAAAACTATGATGTAGTTTTCATTCATGATCCTCAACCTATGGGTCTTGTGATTAAAAAATTGCCAGGGCAAAAATGGATCTGGAGATGTCACATAGATACTTCGAGTCCTGATCCCAATGCTTGGAACTTTCTTGAAAATTTTTTAAACGCTTATGATGTTTGTATTTTTCATATGCCTGAATTTGTTTATGAAAGGATAGAAATTCCTACTTATATAATTTCTCCTTCGATAGACCCTCTACATCCCAAAAACATAGAATTGTCTCAAGAAGAAATTTTTCAAACTTTAACCAAATTTGGGATAGATCCAGAAAAACCTTTTATTCTTCAGGTTTCTCGTTTTGACAGATTAAAAGATCCCTTTGGAGTATTATCAGCTTTTAGAATCGTAAGAAAAAAATACGATTGTCAGCTTGCTCTTGTAGGTTCTTTCGCAGAAGATGATCCAGAAGGAGAGGAAGTGTATAAGGAACTTTTAAACCTTACTTCAGATGATAAAGAGGTGTTTGTTTTAAATCTCCCACCTGATAGTTATAGAGAAGTAAATGCCTTTCAAAGAGGAGCAACAGTTGTTGTTCAAAAATCTTTAAAAGAGGGTTTTGGGCTTGTTGTTTCAGAAGCAATGTGGAAAGAAAAACCAGTTATTGGATCTAATGTGGGTGGGATAAAAAGACAAATAATACACGGTATCACTGGATATTTAATAAACAGTGTAGAAGGATTAGCAATGCGAATAAAACAACTTCTTGCTAATGAATATTTTAGAAAAGAAATGGGATACTATGGTAAAGAAAGAGTAAAACATAGGTTTTTAATCATTCGCCATTTAAGGGATTATTGTTTAATAATCTCAAGAATTTTAAACTTTAAATTTTAAAAGGATTCACTCTTGTTTTTAGAATTTGAGTAATTATTTTTAATCTTAAAAAAATCCTAAAAAGCTCAATTCCTAGATAAGGGAGGAAAAAATGCGTATTGCTCAAGTAGCTCCTCTATATGAGAGTGTTCCCCCAAAGTTATACGGGGGAACAGAAAGGGTTGTTTCTTACTTAACCGAAGAGCTTGTAAAAATGGGACATGAAGTGATTCTTTTCGCAAGTGGAGATTCAAAAACTAAAGCAAAGTTAATTCCTATCTGTCCAAACTCTTTAAGATTTGATAAAACCTGTAAAGATCCGTTAATCTGGCATCTTTACATGATAGAAGAAGTTTTAAAAAGAGCAAAATTTTTTGATGTTATTCATTTTCATACAGAATATTTACATCTTCCTTTAGCTACAAGGTATAATCTTCCTTTTGTTAATACTCTACATGGAAGACTTAATCTTTCAGAATATGTTCCGTTTTTTAAGATTTTTAAAAATGCTCCTTTTATTTCTATTTCTTATTCACAAAGAAAGCCTTTGCCATGGTTAAATTGGGTAGCCAATGTCTATCATGGATTACCAGAAGATCTTTATAAATTTCAACCTCAGCATGGCAGCTATTTAGCCTTTTTAGGAAGAATTTCTCCTGAAAAAAGACCTGATCGAGCTATTGAGATTGCAGAAAAATTTGGTATGAAATTAATAATTGCTGCTAAAGTTGATAAGGCTGATGAAACTTATTTTAAAGAAGTAATAAAACCTATGTTAAAAAGCCCATGGGTTGAATTTATTGGAGAGATAGGAGAAAAAGAGAAAAATGAGTTTTTAGGAAATGCGTATGCTTTAGTATTTCCTATAGATTGGCCTGAACCTTTTGGATTAGTTATGATTGAAGCTTTAGCTTGCGGAACTCCTGTAGTAGCATGGAGATGTGGTTCAGTTCCAGAAATTATAGAACACGGAAAAACAGGGTTTATAGTTGAAACCATAGAAGAAGCAGTGAATTTTTTAGAGGAAGTTAAAAACTTAAATAGAGAAGATTGTAGAAAAAGTTTTGAAGAAAGATTTACTGCAAGAAGAATGGCGGAAGAATATTTAAATGTTTATCAACGAGTAATTTTTAAAGAGGTTTATAAAAGAGCAGTTTAATTTAACCAAGTTGTGTTTATAAAGTTGTGTTTATAAAACGATAACTGGAAGAAAAAATAATGAAAGGAAAGCTTGAAGTAGAGACTCATACACTTAAACATGAAGAAAGTTTTGCCATATTTGACGCCTATGGAAACATTGATGTTGAAAGAAATTTTGAAGAAGGTATTTACTATCAAGGGACAAGGTTTCTTTCATGTCATAAGTTTTATCTTTTTGATCAACTTCCTATTCTTTTAAGTTCAGCTGTTAAAGAAGATAATTCTCTTTTTACAGTAGATTTAACTAATCCTAAAATTATAAGAAATGAAGAAGTTATAATCCCAGAGGGAACAGTACATATTTTAAGAAATAAATTTTTGTATCAAAATTGTTGTTATGAAAAAATATGGATAAAAAACTATTTTTTTGACCCTGTTAAAATAGAGATTAGTTTTTACTTTAACAGTGATTTTGCTGATGTATTTGAAGTTCGCGGAATGAAAAGAAGACAAAGAGGTAAGATCTTTCCACTTAAGACTATTAAAAATGGCATTAAGTTTGTTTATAGAGGTCTTGATAATATTTTAAGAACAACTGATATAATCTTTGATCCTCTACCTCAACAAATTATTTCCAATAAAGCTGTATATCTATTTAATTTAGGAGGAAAAGAAAAAGTTGTTTTAAACTTGTATATTAGATGTTTAATAGAAAATGAAGACTCTGAACTGATTTCGTATAACAAAGCTCTTTATTATATAACTAAAAAATTTAGAGAGTGGGAGAATAAGAGTTGTAAGATTTATACTTCAAATGAGCTATTTAATCGATGGCTACAAAGGTCCTTTGCAGATATAGTAATGCTTACAACAACAACCCCATATGGACCTTATCCATATGCTGGAATACCATGGTTTAATACCGTTTTTGGAAGAGATGGGATAATTACTGCTTTAGAATGTTTATGGATAAATCCTTCTTTAGCTAAAGGGACTTTATCTTTTTTAGCTCATTATCAAGCGAAAAAGATTAATAGGGAACAAGATGCAGAACCTGGAAAAATTGTGCATGAGATAAGAAAAGGTGAAATGGCTGCAACTAAAGAAATTCCTTATGCTTTGTATTATGGAAGTGTAGATGCTACTCCTCTTTTTGTAATTTTAGCAAGTAAGTATTTCGAAAGAACAGGCGATATAGAGTTTATAAAAAATATCTGGAAAAATATTCAAATGGCAATAACATGGATAGATAAGTATGGAGATATAGATAAAGATGGACTGGTAGAGTATGTACCTTCCGAAAAAGGTTTAATCAATAAAGGATGGAAAGATTCGGAAGATAGTGTGTTCTATGAAGATGGTAAATTGGCAAAACCACCTATTGCTTTAGTTGAGGTTCAAGGATATGTATATAAAGCCAAAAGAGAAGCATCAAAACTTGCAAAAGTTTTAGGAAAAGAAAAATTGGCAGTAAAATGGGCAAAAGAAGCAGAAAGGTTAAGAGAATTGATCGAGGAAAAATTTTGGGATGATGGAATAAATTGTTTTGTATTAGCTCTTGATGGAGATAAAAGACCCTGTAGAGTTAGATCAAGTAATGCAGGTCATTTACTTTTTACTAAGGCTATTTCTATGAGCAAAGCTCGAATTCTCGCTTCTTTATTTTTTGAAAAACATTTTTTTTCAGGATGGGGTATAAGAACGATTTCTTCTTTTGAGAAAAGATATAATCCTCTTTCCTATCATAATGGTTCTGTATGGCCTCATGATAATGCTATCATAGCTTTTGGTCTATGTTTGTATGGATTTAAACAAGAAGCTTTAAGAATTTTAAACGCTCTTTTTGAAGCAAGTATTTTTTTTAAACTTCATAGGCTTCCTGAACTTTTTTGTGGACTTGAGAGAAGAGTTAACGAAGGCCCTACTTATTACCCTGTAGCTTGTTATCCACAGGCTTGGTCTACAGGAGCCGTGTTTTTAATTCTTCAAGGTTGTTTAGGACTTGCAATAGAAGGAAACGAAATTCGCTTTAAGCATCCCTTACTTCCAGATTTTATAGAAGAAATGTGGATAAAAAATTTTGAGATAAAAAGAGGAAAAGTAGATTTATATCTTAAAAATTGCGGAAACGATGTAGGAATAAACATAATAAATAAAGAAGGTGAAGTTAAAGTTTTGGTAGAAAAATGACAATTTATCCTGCAGAGTTAGACACAACTAAATGTAGCTTGAAAATAGATAAAGGTTAAAATAAAGGTTAAGGTTTTTGGTTAGATTTTTCTAAAATTATGGTAACAGGGCCATCGTTGATTAAGGCAATGTCCATGTAGGCTTTAAATACCCCTTCCTTTACGTTTATTCCTTTTTGTTTGATTTTTTCAGCTAAACTCTTCAGGATAGCTTCAGCTTGGGCTGGGTCTTCTGCTAAGTGAAAAGAAGGTCGTGTACCTTTTTTAAGTTGTCCGCATATGGTAAAGTTTGAAACCAATAATACCTCACCGTTTATGTCTTTTAAACTGAGGTTAAACTTACCTTCAGGGTCTGGGAAAATCCTTAGATTGACGATTTTATCTGCCATCCAGTCAACAATTTTTTCATCATCCCCTTTTTCTACACAGGTTAATACTAAGAGTCCTTGGTTGATTTGAGAGATAATTTTTCCGTCTACAGAAACAGAAGCTTCTTTAACCCGTTGGATAACAGCCTTCATCTAATCTTGTAGTGTTCCTCTATATATTTTGAACCAAGCTCAAAGGCTTTTAAGTTGGGCTCGATAAGATGAGCTTTACTTTCTCCAAGCATATATTTTAAAGCTTCTTCAAAATTTTGTTTTGAAAAAATTTTAGAAATCTTATAAAAAGCCCCTAAAGCACAGATGTTAGCTAACATCGGTTTACCTAAACTTTCAGCCAAAGAGTTTACTGGCACAAAGTAGAGTTTATATTTTTTTTGTAAGGCTTCTATGTTGTCAATTTTTTCAGGTTTTACTAAGTCTGAATTAATGATAGCTCTACCTTTATTTTTGAGTCTTGGGATAAACTTAAGAAAAGAGGGAAGATTGAGTATGATCAAAAATGAAGGATTAAGAACTAAAGGAGAGGCAATAGGATTGTCTGAGATAATTACAGTACAATTACATGTGCCTCCCCTCATTTCAGGACCATAAACCGGTAAGTAGGTTACGTGATAATCGGCAAGCATAGAGGCTTGAGCGATTAAATTTCCTGTAAAAAGAACTCCCTGTCCTCCAAAACCTGCTATGATAAGTTCTAACCTCAAGGTCTTCTCTCCTTATTTTTGATTTTTTAAAAAGGGAGTTACTTTATCTTTAAATATTCCTAAAGGAAAATATTCGATAACTTTATCTACAGCTTTAACCGCAGATACAGGGTCCATCTTCCAGTTGATAGGACAAGTAGAAAGAATTTCTACAAACCCAAATCCTAAATTGTTTATTTGAGCTAAAAAGGCATTTTTGATCGCTCTTTTAGCTTCTACAATCCTTTTAGGAGAGTTTAGGGCTACTCTGGCTGAATAGGCAACTCCTTCAAGGGTAGCCAAAATCTCAGCTATCTTAGGAGGGTACCCAAAGGTTTCTGGATCCCTTCCTGCTGGCGTGGTGGTTGTCTTTTGTCCAGGAAGGGTGGTAGGAGAGGCTTGACCTCCGGTCATTCCGTAGATAGTGTTGTTAATCATAATAGAGGTGATTTTTTCTCCTCTTACTGCTGCTTGAAAACTTTCATTAAAACCTATAGCAGCAAAATCTCCGTCTCCCTGATAGGTAAACACCACTAAATCTGGCCTTGCTCTTTTGGCTCCTGTAGCTGCAGCACAGGCTCTTCCATGAGGGGCTTCTGTCATGTCTACATCTATATAAAAATAAAGAAAAACAGAACATCCGATAGAAGAAATAGCAAGACTTTTATCTTGGATACCTAATTCGTCTATTACCTCACATACTAATCTATGAGCTACGCCATGTTGACAACCAGGACAATAATGAAAAGGTGTTTTCTTTAAACTTTTCGGGACTTGGAAAGGTTTAGACATTTTTTAATCTCCTTTTTAAGGTCTTCTGGAAAAGGAACTACGCTCGGAGGATAAGGTAAAGAAATTACCTCTGCTTTTCCTTCTACCGCCAGTTTCACATCCTCAAACATCTGCCCACAGTTTTGTTCAGGCACTAAAATTTTAAGAGGTTTTTTGGCCTTAGTTACTATTTCTTTCAGAGTTTTATAGGGGAAAGGATATAAAGTAATAGGCCTAAAATATCCTACTTGATAACCTTTATTCCTAAGATCCTCGATAGCCTCATTAGCCAATCTTGCCATAGAACCAAAGGCAACGACTAAGACCTCAGTATCTTCTTCAACTTTTGCCTCATATCTTATTTCTTTTTGCATGGTTTGGTATTTCTTCATCAGCTTTAAGTTATGTTGTCTAAGTTCTTCAGCATCTAAAAAAAGACTTCTAAAAAATCTGCTATTTCTGCCTTTAGCTCCGGTCAAAGCCCAAGTCTCTGGTGGGTACTTTTTTATTTTTAACTTTTTTAAAACAAGAGGTTCTTTCATCTGACCTAAAATAGCATCTGAAAGAATCATCACAGGGTTTCTATATTTTTCTGCAAGTTCAAAAGCTTTGGCAGTAAGTTCATAAGCTTCTTGAGCGTTAGAAGGAGCTAACACCAAAAATCTAAAATCACCATGCCCAGAACCTTTAGTTGCTTGAAAGTAGTCTCCCTGAGAGGTTTCAATTCCTCCTAAACCAGGTCCACCTCTCATTACGTTTACAACTACCGCTGGAAGCTCAAGAGCCGCTAAATAAGAAAAAGATTCACACATAAGGGAAATACCAGGGCTTGAAGAACTGGTCATTGCTCTAGCCCCAGTAGCACAGGCACCAAGCACCATGTTGATGGCTGCAAGCTCACTTTCAGCCTGTAAAAACACCCCACCTCTTTTAGGTAGCTCTCTTGACATAAGCTCTGGGATGTCGTTTTGAGGGGTTATCGGATATCCAAAATAACATTTACATTCCGCTTCTAAAGCTCCAAATACAATAGCTTCAACACCCTTAGCTAAGATTTTTTTATCCTTTTTCATTTTCATCCTCTTTTGTAAACACTATATCTGGACATACAAGATAACAAATACCACACATAGTACAGGCTTCAGGGTTTTTAGCATAAACAATTTTATAACCCTGAAGATTTCTTTTTTCAGAAAAGGCTAATACTTGTTTAGGACAAAAATGTATACACAAACCACAGGCTTTACATCTGTTTTCGTCTATCTTTATCTTAAAAATCTCCGTACCTCCTAATTAAGATTTACTTGTGTACTCGTCCCTTATCTTCATATAAGGGTTTTAATATAATTCAATTAAGTATTTTGTAAACCCAATTTTAAAGCTTGTAACGTTTCTAAATTTTCCAGATTAAAACAGTTAAAAGTCTGGTTTTCTAAAGTTTGAGTTATAAGGCCACACAAAACCTTTTTAGGACCTACTTCTATAAAAGTTTTTACTCCTTGCTGAAACATAAACTGAACACAGTCTGTCCATTTAACAGAAGAAGTAATCTGGGATTTCATAAGTTCTTTAAGTTTTTTCCCTTCGATTTCAGCTCTACCAGAAACATTAGTTACTACAGGTATTCTGGGATTTTTCCAGGAAAAAGATTCTAAATAAGAGGCAAGTTTATCCTCTGCTTCTTTCATGAAAGGACTATGAAAACCAGCATTTACTTTAAGTTTAACAGCCTTAGCCCCTAATTCTTTGACTTTTTTCGCTAATTCTTCTAAAGCAGAAACTTCTCCACTTACCACCAATTGCTTAGGAGAGTTAAAATTGGCAATGACTATCAACCCGTTGACCTGTTGAATAGTTTTTTCTAACTCGTCTCTGTTAATTCCGATGATGGCATACATCCCAGAAGGATTTTTCTCAGCAGCTTCTTGCATAACCTTACCTCTTAGTTTGACCGCTGAAAGAACCTCTTCCAGGGATAAAACTTCAGCTGCAAAAAGTGCGCTGTATTCAC
Organism: Thermodesulfobacterium sp.; assembly: GCF_030445475.1. Classification (NCBI taxonomy): domain Bacteria; kingdom Pseudomonadati; phylum Thermodesulfobacteriota; class Thermodesulfobacteria; order Thermodesulfobacteriales; family Thermodesulfobacteriaceae; genus Thermodesulfobacterium; species Thermodesulfobacterium sp. The sequence continues at coordinate 11,481 of NZ_JASUTP010000005.1, forward strand.
CCAGACTATGCCCGGCTACAAAAGAAATCAGACTTTTATTTCCACCTAAAACCTCATTTAAAAGCACATTAAAACAAGCTATGTTAACCACCGTAAGACACACCTGAAGTTTTTCTGTTTGGGTAAGCTCCTCCATAGGTCCTTCAAAACATAATTTTCTTACAGGAAGACCGGTGACTTCCTCGCTTTTGATAAAGAGGTCTTTAATATATTCGAAATGTTCGTAAAACTCTTTACCCATTCCTATATACTGAGATCCTTGTCCAGGAAAAACGCAGGCAATCATTCTTCTTCTTCCTCCAAAAATTTTTCTGGTCCAACATCTTCTAAATCTTCAAGCCGAAGCTCGTAATCCTCTGGAGGCAAAAGCTCTTCGAGTTCAGCCGGGTTGGTCATCTCTATTTCGATAAGCCATCCTTCATCAAAAGGGTCCTCATTAAGAATTTCTATGTCTTCTAAAACTTTTTCGTTAACCTTTACTATCTTACCAGAAACAGGCATTAAAAGGTCGAAAACTTGCTCTATAGTTTCGATACTTCCAAAAATTTCATCTTTTTCAAATTCTTCTTCCTCTTCAGGAAGGTCAATATCGATTATTTCCATATTTTTTAAAATAAAATATTCAGTAATACCTATTCTTACCAATTTTTTCTTCTTTTTTTTCACCCAGAGATGCCCTTCGGTATATAGTCTATCTTCAGGAACCTTAAACATAAAAAACCTCCGTGAGATTGTAATTAAAAGAGTGTTATAACGAATTTTTTAAAATTGACAAGTCTTTATTTTGAAAAATTTTTGATAAATTTCTCTTTTAATTTTTGATTTAAATTATAAGCCCAGGCTAATACAGCAGCTACTGTTTGATAAAGTTCTGGAGGTATAGGTTTTTCTAATTCGATCTTATACAGTTGTTGTACTAATTTAGAGTCTTTTTTAATCGGGATGTTATGGTTTTTAGCTATCTCGAGTATAAGGTCAGCAAGATACCCCTTCCCTTTGGCTACTACCTTAGGAGCTTCATCTCCTGGCTCATATTTAAGGGCTACTGCTGTTTTTTCGTGGTTTTGGTCTTCCATTTTTGGTTTACATTTTTATGAGTATGTGCTATAATTCATTCAAATCTTATTTTATTTATTTTCGGTAAAAATTAAAATTTGTAAAGGAGGCTGCTATGAAGCTTACATTATCAGTTATAAAAGCTGATATCGGAGGGTTCGTAGGTCATTCTTCTGTTCATAAAGATGTGCTTGCCAAGGTTAAAGAAGTAGCTGAAGATGGAAAAGATAAAGGGATAATCAGAGATGTTTCTGTTTTGGTTTGCGGAGATGATATAGCTTTAGTCATGACCCATACTAAAGGGGTTGATTCTTCAGAGGTTCATGAACTTGCATGGAATGCTTTTAAAGAAGGGACAGAAGTTGCTAAAAAATTAAAGATGTATGGTGCAGGACAAGACCTTTTGGCTGAGGCTTTTTCAGGTAATGTTAAGGGAATGGGACCAGGGATAGCAGAGATGGAGTTTGTAGAAAGGAAAAGCGAACCTGTTATTGTGTTTTTTGCAGACAAAACCTCTCCCAGTGCCTGGAACTTACCACTTTATGAGATGTTTGCTGACCCTATGAACACTGCAGGGCTGGTGATAGACCCTTCTATGCATGAAGGTTTTATTTTCGACGTGATGGATGCCTATACCGGTATGGGTATCCAACTAAAAACACCTGAAGAACTTTATGACCTTTTGGTTTTTATAGGTGCTACCAGCAGATATGTAGTAAGGGCTGTCTATAGAAAATCTGACGGAGAGATAGCAGCCGCTGCTTCTACTCAGAAACTTTCTTTTATGGCAGGAAGGTATGTGGGAAAAGACGACCCAGTGCTTATCGTTAGAGCTCAGAGCGGTTTTCCAGCCATAGGTGAGATTTTAGAGCCTTTTGCAAGGCCTTGGCTGGTAGAAGGATGGATGAGAGGGTCTCATACCGGGCCTCTTATGCCAGTAGCTTTTAAAAATGCTAAACCCACCAGGTTTGACGGGCCTCCTCGTGTGATAGCAGCGGGTTATCAGATAGCAGATGGGTATTTGATCGGACCATCTGACTTGTTTGATGACCCTGCCTTTGATCATGCAAGAGAAGAATGTAACAAGATGGCAAATATACTAAGACGTCAAGGAATTTTTGAACCTCACAGACTTCCTCCTGAAGAGATGGAGTATACCACCCTTCCTAAGGTGCTTGAAAAGCTAAAAGATAGGTTTAAGCTGGTAGAAACAAAAAAACCTAAATTTTCTTCTGAAGGAGAAATAGCAGAATAATGCATCAGTTTATTTTTGACCCTAAGGATTTTACCCTTGAAGACCAGATAAAGTTTGCCTGTTATAAAGGGATTGTATGTTTTAACCGCTGTTGTTATGATGTGAAACTTGTGCTTACTCCCTATGATTTCTTAAGATTAAGAAAAGCATTAAACCTCTCAGTTGAGGAGTTTGTAGAAAAGTTTGGAGAGGCCTACATCGGTGAGGTGACCCAACTTCCGGTTATTTCTGTTAACATGGACCCCTATTCGATGGCTTGTCCCTTTTTAGATGAAAAGGAAGGTTGTAAGGTTTATCGGGATAGGCCTGCTTCTTGCAGGCTCTATCCTTTAGCAAGATACATCAGCAAAGACCAAAAAGGAGAAAAACAGGAAATCTTTAAAATCATCAGAGAAACCCATTGCAAAGGTCATTATGAACCTAGGGTTATCAAAGTTGTGGAATATATTAAAGAGCAAGGATTAGAAGAATATTTATACTATAATGACCTTTGGGCTGAAGTGGTGTCAAAAAGACAGAAATTTATAGACACTCCTTTAACTGCTGATGTACTTGAACTTATATTTTTGTTTTCTTATAATTTGCCTGAATTAAAAGAGATGATAAAGAAGGGTGAGGTAGCAGATTTTTCTAAAGATGATCTTGAACTTCCTGAAGAAAAACTTTTAGAAAAGGGAATAATTTACATTCGGGATGTTCTTCTTTCTGAAGAAAACTTATGGTAATACCTTTGTAGTCTGATGAAAATAGGTAAAGACCTTCAGGGAGAAATAAACATCATTCCTTTGGTTGATGTGGTTTTGGTGATCCTTATCATCTTCATGATAACAGCTCCTCTTATGACCTCTGGAATTGAAGTAGAACTTCCTAAAACCAAAGATTTTCCTATAGCCCAAAAGGAAGTTCAGCCAATTAAGATTACCATTACCAAAGAAGGAAAGATCAAGCTTTATGGACAAGAAATAAGTTTAGAGGTTTTGTCCAGATGGGCTGAAGAAGCCAAACAAAGAGAGTTAGCCAAAGAAATTCAGATAGAAGCTGATAAAGATTGCCCTTATGGCATAGTAGCTAAGGTACTCTCTGAATTAAAAAAAGCTGGGTTTTCAGAATTAGGATTGTTAACGCAATCTGAGCAACAATAAATACTATGTTTATAAGATACAACTTGGGTTATTATGTTCTTTCTTTATTTTTAAACTTTTGTTTTTTATTTTTACTTTTTTCTAACCTTGAGTTTTTTTCTAAAACACCTGAGACTTTAAAAGTAAAATTAGTTTCTAATGTTATAACATCAAAAAATCTAAATGTTCATCCAGATTCAGAACCTTGGGAGAGAACTGAGCTTGGAAAAGACAGAACTTTGTCTAAGGACTTAGTATCTAAAAAGGAGGGAAAATTTGATATAACAGAAAATAAAGAGGAGAAATTATTGGAAGAAAGATTAACCAGGATCATAAAGTCAAAACAAAAAGAGGTAGAAACTACAACAGAAGAATTAGGTCTTTTAAACAAAAAGATTGCGAGTCTAAAAAAGGGAGCTAAAGAAAGAGTGAGTGCAAGCTATAGGATAGAACAGCAAGGTAGTCTTGGTGGAAGTACAGGGTACTCTTTAGGTCAGGGAACCTACGGTTTTAAAGCAGGTGGTCAAGCTTTAAGTCAAGAATATCTGCTTTTGATAAAAAGGAAGTTGCAAAACCATTTTGAAATTCCTATCTATCTAAGAACTCAGAAGGACTTAGCAGCTATGGTAAGGATAAACATAGGGTCTGACGGAAGGTTGGTAAGTTATGCTTTTATCAAAAAATCTTCAGTTGGGGAGTTTAATTCTGCCGTGGAAAGATGTTTGAAAACCGCCTCTCCCTTACCTGTTGACAGACCAGTTCAAGTAGTGGTAGAATTTAAAGCTACAGGAGTTGGAAAGCTTGAATAAGAGTTTTAAATAAAATTAAAGAGATTTACGGAGGAGCGTTATGTTTAAACTTTCTGAAAGAGCCAAAAATTTAAAACCCTCTGCCACTTTAGTGGTAGATGCAAAGGCTAAAGCCTTGAAATCTCAAGGAATTGACGTGATTAATCTTTCTGCAGGGGAGCCAGATTTTGACACTCCCTCTTACATTAAAGAAAGTTGTAAGAAAGCCTTGGATGAGGGTTTAACTAAGTATATCCCAACTCCTGGACTTTTAAGTTTAAGGAAGGCTATATGTGAAAGGATAAAAGCAGACTATGGGTTTGAATATACACCAGAAGAGGTATTGGTAACTACAGGAGCAAAACAAGCTATCTTTAATTTGCTATTAGCTTTGGTTGATAAAGGAGACGAGGTTTTAATCCTTTCTCCTTACTGGGTTTCTTATCCTGCAATGGTGGAGTTAGCTGGAGGTACTCCAAAGTTTATCCCCTCTGACATGGCTAATAATTTTGAGCCATCTATCAGTGATATCGAGGCAGCTATTAATTCTAATACCGTAGGTATTATTCTTAACAGCCCTTCAAATCCTACAGGCTGTATTTACTCTGATAGATTTTTAAAAGACCTTGCAGAATTGTTAAGAGGAAAAGACATTTGGGTACTAAGTGATGACATTTATGATAAACTAAGATTTGACTTTGCGCCACCTAAAAACATATTATCTGTGGCACCAGATTTTAAAGAAAGAGTTTTTATAGTAAACGGGGTTTCTAAAACCTATGCCATGACTGGTTGGAGGATAGGTTGGCTTGTTGGACCAAAGGAGATAATAAAAATTTGTGCTAACATACAGGGCCAGAGTACTTCTCATGCTACCAGCTTTGCCCAGAAAGCCTGTGAAACCGCTCTTACCTCTTCTCAAGAAGAGGTAGAAAAAATGTGCCGTGTTTTTGCTAAAAGAGCAAAGGTGCTTTCTGAAGAACTAAGAAAAATTCCTGGTATAAAGTTTATCGAGCCACAAGGGGCCTTCTATCTTTTTGCTGATGTTTCAGTGTATTATGGAAAGAAAAACAAAGAAGGAAAAGACATCGGTAGTTCCTTAGATATAGCTGAATATCTATTAGATGAAGCAAGAGTTGCTGTTGTTCCTGGGATAGCCTTTGGAGATGATCGTTTTATAAGGCTTTCCTTTGCAAACTCTGAAGAAAGTTTAAAAGAGGCCTGCCATAGGATAAAGCAGGCCCTATCTCAACTGAGATAGAAAGTTTAGATAAAAACTTTAATTGCAGACTGTTTTGATTTCTTCTTTTACTAATTTTCCATATTCGTAGTATTGGACTTTTACTTGTTCGCAGTTGTCCTTTTTCCCTATAGGGGTAGCATAAACCTTTTGGACCTGGTCTTCGCTAACATATTCTACCGGTTTTCCTGTAGTAGCTGCCTCAGCCGCTGCTTTGTTCATGATGCTTCCAGCCGTCCCTCCGATGATACCACCAATAACCCCACCGATAACTGTTCCTCTCCAACGATTGTTTTTATCTATCAGGGCACCTAAAACTGCCCCAGCTACAGCACCTATCGTAGCTCCTTCCTTAGTTTTTTGACTTGTTTCAGGAACACATCCGGTAAGTAAATACCCTATCAAACAAAAAACCATAAAAAAACTCAAACAACGCATAAGTTTGTTTTTCATGATCCCCTCCTCATGAGAGTATAATAAAGCTGCTTTAATATTAAAGTTTAAACTTTATAGTTTTTAAGTCAATCCTTAGAAAGCACCTTTTTCCGAATTTTTACGAAAAGAAGGTGGTAATGATTAATGGGGCGGGGCCAATCGAGATTTTATAATATTTGTAAAACACCTGCCTTAAAAGTCTTGTCTTTTGTTTTTTTTATTTTAAAATTTCTATTATTATGAGCTGGCGAAAGGTTGAAGAAAGGGATCTAAAAATAGGAATAGAGTTTTCTTTTGGCACTGAGAATATTCAGGTTGAGGAATGTTATTTTAAACAAAAACGGGTTGAAAAGACCTTTGACCTTGCTTTAAGCATCGACAAAGAGGATTATAATGTTTATGTTTGTGGTCCTAATGGTATAGGAAGGACTAGATATACATTAAAAAGACTAAAAGAGATAGCTTCTTCTAAGCCTACTCCTAAAGACATCTGTTATGTAAATAATTTTCAAGAGCCTTATAAACCGAAGGTTTTGATCCTTCCTCCAGGTTATGGAAAAAAATTGGCTGAGCATATAGAAAATATCTTAGAATTTTTAAAAAATGAAACTATAAAAGCTTTTGAAGGTAAAGAGTACGAAGAAGAGTTAAATGCAATCACCAAGGAAATCGACCGAAAGAAAGAGGAAGTAATAAACCAATTAGTGGAGGAGGCTAAATCTTATAATTTGATGGTTCTTTTTGGTCCTGAAGGGGTAAGGTTAATGCCTCTTTTTAAGGTACAAACTTCTCTTCCTCAAGAAGAGCTTTTAAATAATCCTCAGCTTAGAGAAGAGTATCATAAAAACCTTGAGGCCTTTGAACCTAAATTTAGGGATTACCTACGGAAGCTAAGAGAGCTCGATAATATCTTAGGAGAAAACCTTTTAAAGTTAAGACAAAAGATTGCTGAAAGTTTGGTGGATAAAGCGTGTAAAACTTTAGAAGAAGAATTTTCTGAGGTAGAGGGTTTTCAGGGATATTTAAAAAGTTTTAAACAAGAACTTGTTAAAAATATTCAACTATTTATAGACTGGGAAAAATTAAAAGGTAACGTCATTGTTCAGAATAACATCAACCGTGCGTTAAACATTTTTAGGGTAAACGTACTGGTTGATAATTCTGAAACCAAGGGTGCACCTGTAGTTTATGAAAGAATACCTACTTTGAAAGGGCTTTTTGGACAAATAAATTATAAGGCAGAGATGGGAATACTTTATGCTGATCATCTAAGTTTAGCTCCTGGTATTCTTCATAAGGCTAACGGAGGGTATGTAGTTCTTGATCTTTGGGAGGTGTTGAAGAATCCCTATGTATGGTTTCTTTTAAAGAGAACACTTCTTCATAAAGAACTTCATCTTATGGGGGGTATGATAGAGGAGATCCCTGTACCTCATGTAGGTATTTTGCCAGAGCCAGTGCCTTTTTCTGCTAAAGTCTTTTTGATAGGAGATCCCTACCTTTACCAACTTCTTATGTTGTATGATCCTGAGTTTCCTCAACTTTTTAAACTTAAAGCAGAGTTTGAACCTGTGGTTTCTATAGATGAAGAGCTAGTATCTTTATTTCCCAAGGTTGTAAAAAAAGTAATAGTAGAAGAAGGTTTAAAAGACCTTGATAGCTCAGGTCTTAGCGAGCTCTTTAGATATGCGGTTTATCAGTCAGGACATAAAAGGAAAATAAGTTTAATCGTACAAAATTTAATCGACCTTTTAAGAGAAGCAAACACTCTTTCTTCGAATCAATATATAACAGAAAAAGAGATAAAACAGGCTGTTAGAGATCGAATTTACAGGGTTAACATCATAGAGGAAAAGATAAGGGAGCTTATAAGAGAAGGAAAAATCATCATAGATGTAGAGGGTGAAAAGGTTGGGCAGGTAAACGGACTCAGCGTTTATATGCTCGGAGATTACAGTTTTGGTAGGCCTTCTCGTATAACCGCTAATGTATTCCCTGGAAGTCGAGGGGTGGTTAACATAGAAAGAGAAATAGATATGAGTGGACCTATTCACTCAAAGGGTGTTTTTATCCTTTCTTCTTATTTTTACCATCGTTATAGTACCAATTTTCCTCTTCAGTTTTCTTGCACCCTTACTTTTGAACAGGCTTATGAACCGGTAGAAGGAGATAGTGCTTCAGCTGCAGAACTTATGGCTATCCTTTCGGCAGTATCAAAAATTCCTATCAAACAAAACCTTGCTATCACTGGGTCTATCGATCAGTTTGGTAATATTCAACCTGTAGGGGGTATCAAAGAAAAGGTAGAAGGCTTTTATAGGGTTTGTAAAGTAAAAAAATTTACAGGGAATCAAGGGGTTATTATACCACGTCAAAATCTTGATAATCTTCTTCTAGACGAAGAAGTTTTGGAAGATATAAAGAAAGGCGTTTTTCAGGTATATACTGTAGAAACGATAGACGATGTGATGGAGCTTCTTACCGGGAAAAAACCTGAAAGTTTTCATAAAGAGGTTAGTAAAGGTCTTAAGAGGCTTTACGAGTTAAGTAAGGAAAAGGTAAAAACCTCTAAAACAAAAAAGTCTAAAAAATAATTCTTTTTTAAGTATTCAATCAAATTTGTTTAAAATCAGGTTGATAAAAAGTTGTTAGTTTAACTAAGATGTGGTAGATTTGAAAAAAAATCAATTTTTCTATAAGGGGGACAGGATGGCTAAGATTAAAATTGGTGAAAATTTCTCTCTTATCGTACCTGACGATCCAGAAATTCCTTATATCGAGGGTGACGGAATTGGGCCTGATATAATGAAGGCTACTTTAAAGGTATTGAACGCAGCGGTTGACAAGGCTTATGGAGGTAAGAAAAAGATCTTATGGAAAGAGGTTTTAGCAGGAGAAAAGGCCTATAAAGAGACAGGTACCTATCTTCCTGAGGAGACTTTAGAAATTATCAAAAGTTCAGTAGTAGCTTTAAAAGGACCGTTGACTACTCCGGTAGGAGGAGGTTTTAGAAGTTTAAACGTTACTTTAAGACAGGTTCTTGATCTTTATGCCTGTGTAAGGCCTGTAAAATGGATCCCTGGTACCCCCTCACCTGTTAAACATCCTGAAAAGGTAAACATGGTAGTTTTTAGAGAAAATACTGAGGATGTTTATGCAGGTATAGAGTTTCCAGCAGAGTCCCCTGAGGCTAAAAAACTGATAGAGTTTATCAAAGAGACTTTTGGAAAGGAAATAAGGGAAGATTCAGGTATAGGGATAAAACCTATCAGTAAGTTTGGAACCGCAAGGTTGGTAAAAAAAGCTATCCAGTATGCCTTAAATAATGGATATAAAACGGTTACGTTGGTGCATAAAGGTAACATCATGAAATATACCGAAGGGGCTTTTAGGGCTTGGGGTTATGAGGTAGCTAAGGCAGAGTTTCCAGACAAGGTAGTATTAGAGGAAGAGCTAAAAGAAAGGTTCCCCGAGGGTGTTCCTGAAGGTATGGTTATCATTAACGATAGAATAGCCGATGCTATGTTTCAGTGGGCTTTACTTAGACCAGAGGACTATGGGGTACTTGCTACTCCTAACTTAAACGGAGACTATCTTTCTGATGCTTTAGCTGCTCAGGTAGGTGGTTTGGGGATGGCACCTGGTGCTAACATAGGAGATGGATATGCTGTTTTTGAGGCTACCCATGGGTCAGCTCCTAAGTATGCTGGGTTAGACAAGGTTAATCCTTCTTCTTTGATACTTTCTGGAAAAATGATGCTTGAATATCTTGGATGGAAAGAGGCTGCTGAACTTATTTGGAAAGGTCTTACCAAAACCATTCAACAAAAGATAGTGACTTATGATTTAGCAAGACAACTTGAAGGGGCCAAAGAGGTTAAATGTTCTGAGTTTGCTGAAGCTATAGTAGAAAACATTTACAAGGAAGAAATGTAATGATTACTTCCTTAGAAGTAGACCAAGAAAGTTGTATAGGCTGTGGATATTGTATAGAGATATGTCCTGAGGTTTTTACGTGGGGTCCGGAAGGAAAGGCTTTGGTTTATAATTTTGAGGGATGTAAATCTTGTGATTGTATATCTGCCATAGAGAATTGTCCTGTAAAAGCTATTTCTGTAGAAGGGGGTTCTTATGAAAAAGTATGATTTTTCTACTATAGAAGAAAAATGGCAAGAACTCTGGGAAAAACATCAGGTTTTTGAAGCCAAAACCGATCCCTCTAAACCTAAATATTATGTTCTTGAAATGTTCCCTTATCCTTCCGGAAGAATACATATGGGGCATGTAAGAAACTATACCTTAGGTGATATTTTAGCCCGAGTAAAAAGGATGAAAGGGTATAACGTGCTTCATCCTATGGGATGGGATGCTTTTGGACTCCCTGCAGAAAATGCGGCTTTAAAACATGGGGTTCATCCTGCTAAATGGACCTATGATAACATAGCCTACATGAAAAAGCAGTTAAAAAAACTTGGTTTTAGTTACGACTGGAAACGTGAATTAGCTACTTGTGACCCAAGTTATTATAAGTTTGAACAAAGGTTTTTTATCGAGATGTATGAAAATGGACTTGCCTATAGGAAAACCTCGTTGGTTAACTGGTGCCCTTCTTGCCATACGGTACTTGCTAACGAACAGGTGGAGGATGGATGTTGTTGGCGTTGTGGAACTGAGGTCACTTATAAAGAAATGGAAGGTTGGTTTTTAAGAATAACAGCTTATGCTGAGGAACTTTTAAAAGATCTTGATGAGCTTGAGAAATACTGGCCTGAAAAAGTTATTGTAATGCAGAGGAACTGGATAGGGAAAAGTGAAGGAGCAGAAATAAAGTTCTTTTTACCAGACATAGAAGAAGACTTAATAGTTTACACCACCCGCCCTGATACCCTTTATGGTGCTACCTTTATTTCTCTCTCCCCTGAACATCCATTAGCTAAAAAATTAGCTGAAAAAAAAGGGTTGTCTCAGGTGTTAGCTGAGTTTATAGATAAAGTCAGGAAGGAAAGAAGAGAAATTGAAACAGGTATGGCAGAAAAAGAGGGTTTATTCTTAGAAAGTTATGCTATCCATCCTTTGACCAGGGAGAAACTTCCTGTGTATGCAGCCAATTTTGTACTTATGGAATATGGAACCGGAGCTATTATGTGTGTTCCTGCGCACGACCAAAGAGACTTTGAGTTTGCCAAGAAATATAATCTTCCTATAAAAATAGTAATTCAACCAGAGGGTATGAACTTAAACCCTGAAGACCTTAAAGAAGCTTATGAAAAACCTGGGATTATGGTAAATTCAGGACCTTTTACCGGTCTCCCAAGTATAGAAGGAAAAAGTAAAATAACTGCTTATCTCGAAGAAAAAGGTTTGGGCCGAAAAAAGATAACTTACAGGCTTAGAGACTGGGGAGTTTCAAGACAAAGATATTGGGGTTGTCCTATTCCTATGGTCTATTGCGATAAATGCGGAATTGTTCCTGAAAAACTGGAAAACCTTCCGGTAGTTTTACCTACAGACGTTCAAATAGACTTTACTGGGAGATCTCCTTTGCCTTTGTTATCTGATTTTGTTAATACTACCTGTCCTAAGTGTGGAGGCCCAGCTAAACGAGAAACTGATACCTTTGATACTTTTATGGAGTCTTCGTGGTATTTCGCAAGGTTTGCCTGTCCTGATTATCCTGAACCTTTTAATCCAGAGGATATCCATTACTGGTTACCTGTAGACCAGTATATTGGTGGTATAGAACATGCAATTTTACACCTTCTTTATGCTAGATTTTTTACCAAAGTTCTAAGAGACCTTGGTTATTTTAAGATAAACGAGCCGTTTAAAAAATTACTTACCCAAGGGATGGTTATAAAAGAAACCTATAAATGTCCGGTGCATGGATGGGTTTATCCTGAAGAGGTTTCTCCTGAGGGAAAATGTTTAAAACCAGGATGTGATCAAAAAATCATCGTAGGTAAGTTTGAAAAGATGTCAAAAAGTAAATGTAATGTAGTAGACCCTGATGTGATGATTAAAAAATACGGAGCAGACACCGTAAGACTTTTTATCTCCTTTGCAGCTCCACCTGAAAAAGACCTTGAGTGGAGTGACCATGGTATAGAAGGTGCATACAGGTTTTTAAAAAGACTTTATCATTTAGTGTTAGAATATGCAGAGGACTTAAGAGGAATAGAATATTCCTCTGAAGAGTTTAAAAATCTTGATCCCAAGTTAGTGCCTCTTAGAAAAAAACTTCATAAGACTATTAAAAAAGTTTCTGAAGATTTTGAAAAAAGACTCAGGTTTAACACAGGGATTGCGGCTATCATGGAATTTTTAAACCTATTTCAGGATTATCTAAAAGAAATGGATTTAAACAACATGGTGCATAAAAAACTAATAAAAGAGTGTCTAGAAAAGGTGGTGTTACTTATATCTCCTGTATGTCCTCATTTGGCAGAAGAGTTATGGCAAGAGCTTGGAAATAAGACTTTTATTTCCTGCGAACGTTTCCCTGAGTACGAAGAAGCTTGGTTGATAGATGAGACCTATACGCTTGTTGTTCAGGTGAACGGTAAGGTGAGAGATCAAGTAGAGGTTTCGGTTGAGGCTACTAAAGAAGAGTTAGAAGCCATGATAAAAGAAAGACCAAAGGTAAAAAAATATTTAGAAGGAAAAACAATCAAAAATGTGGTTTTTGTCCCTAAGAAACTTATTAATTTTGTGGTTTAGTTTTATACTTTTAGGTTGTGGTTATAGTTTTTACCAGCGCCCTTTATATTTAAAAGAAGACTGGAAGACTATTTATATCCCCCCGTGGAAAAACTATTCTTCTGAAACTTCTTTGGGAGAATATCTTTCTTATTACCTAAGACATAAGTTTGCACAAGGTCAGTTTTTACTTCCTGTATATGATGAAGAAAAAGCAGATCTGATTTTAAAAGGTGAGGTGAAAAAGGTCTACTTAGATCCGATTTCTTATGAAACTTTTTTGGTTACTAAAGAAAGAAAGATATTTTTTGAGGGAGAATATCAGCTTATCGAAAGAAAAACCGGAAAGGTTATTTTAAAACGACCGATTAGCCGTTATGAGATTTATCGTGTAGCTCAACAACAGGTGGTTAATTTTTTAGACCCTGGTAGAGAAGAGGCCTTAAAACTTCTTTCTCAAGATTTAGCTGAAATTATACTTCAAGACATAATGTTTAACGAGTTGAAACTATAAAACCCTTACCAGAGTTTAAGTCCCTCTAAGGTTTCTTTTATATCCTGAGGTTCAAGGTATCTTAGGCCTAACTTATCAGCCATGTTGAGAACCCCTTTGTCTGCAGAAAGTACAAGGGCATCGAGCTCAAGGGCTAAAAGGATAATCTCTAAGTCCTCTTTAGAGTCAACTATCCCTTCCCTTAATACTTCTCTATATCTTCTTCTTAAAAATTTAAGGACCTCTTCAGGTTTTTTATAAGTAGAGGCTTTTACCGCCTCTTCGGCTACTCTAAGGCCTTTGTTGATCCTATTTCTTAATTCTTCTATAAATTCATACATCAAAAAAGCAGGGATATAGAGTTCATATTTTTTGGGAGATTTCACCTTAAGCACTGATCTTGCTTTAGGAGGGAGTTTAAGGTTGTTAAGCATCCTTTTTAGCTCTTCGAACACAGAACTTGGTAAATAAACGTTTATCTCTCCTTCTAATTCTGCTACCATTAAAAGAAAGTTAGTGAAGGCTTCTGAAGGGTTTGAACCAAACTGTTTATAAACGTCAGGATTGGTAAAAATACTTGTATCTGGAACTAATCTCTCTTTTTCCATGTCTTACTCCAATTTTTTTGCTTAGTTTAAAACCATCTCTTCAAATAATGCTGGAATATGGATTTCATCAAATTTTTCAGGATATTTTTCTAAAAGGATTTTTTTAAAGACCTCCATCTTTTCAGGTTCTCCATGTACTAAAAACAATTTTTTAACATGGTCTAAACGAGAAATCCATTCTAACAACTCCTTTTGTCCTGCATGGGAGGAAAAACCGTTTATGGTGTAAACCTTTAGTCGAACAGGTAGTTCTTCACCAAAAATATGTATTTTTTTAGCTCCATCTACGATGAGCCTCCCTAAGGTTCCCTTAGGCTGAAAACCTACAAAAACCAAACTACATTCTGGGCGATATATGTTGTTTCTTAGGTGATGAAGAATTCTTCCTCCAGTAATGGTGCCATTTCCTGCAATGATTATAGCCCGTGATTTTACGTTATTTATCTGTTTAGATTCTTCTACGTCTTCTGTAAGGGTTAGATAGGGAAACTCAAAAGGGTCTTTTTGAGTAAACACTTTATAAGCCTCTTCATCAAAAAATTCAGGGTTGTCTTTAAATATTTTGGTAGCCTTGATGGCAAGAGGACTATCTAAAAAGACATAGCAAGGGGGAAGAAGTTTTTGTTCATAAAATTCTCTCAACGTGTAAAGAATTTCTTGAGCTCTCTCGAGAGCAAAAGTGGGAATAAAGACGTTTCCTCCTCTTTCGAAGGTTTCAAGAATTGCTTCTAACAGTTCTTTTTTTGATTCTTCAAAAGATTTATGATCTCTATCTGCATAAGTGGTTTCTATACATAAAAAGTCTGTAGGTAAGGGATAGTCAAAGTCTTTTACGATAGGTTTGTTCTTATTTCCTAAATCTCCAGAAAAGGTTATTTTTTGTTTGGTCTCTAAGTCTTCTATCTGAACAAAACAGGACCCAAGTATATGGCCTGCGTCTTTAAAAAGGACTTTTATTTTGTTTTCTAAAATCAAAGGTGTATTAAAGTTGAGGTTTATTTTAAAAAAGTTAAAACTTTCTACTACATCATATTCGTCATAAAGAGGGGGAGGAGGTAGGTCTAATCCTCTCTTAATCGATTTTTTGTATAGCGTTTTATAATGCTCTCTCATCACTTTTGCTGCGTCAAGAAGCATAATCTTAGCTATTTGAGAAGTAGGTTTAGTACAGATGATTTTGCCTCTGAAGCCTTCTTTTACTAAAAGAGGAAGCCTTCCACAATGGTCGATATGGGCATGAGTAAGAATAAGATAAGAGATTTCCTTAGGGTCAAAAGGAAAAGAGTTCTGGTTTTTTGAACTCTCAAGTCCCTGGAAAAGCCCACAATCAACCAAGATCTTTGTATTTCTTATGTTCAAAAGAAAACAACTTCCCGTTACCCCTCCCGCTCCTCCATAAAATCCGATTTTAATTCCCATTTGACCCTCCGTGGTTTGCAAACTCTAATATTCTTTGAGGGTAGGTATAAACATTAAACCTTTCACCTCGTAAAAAGCCTATTAAAGTGACTCCGATTTTTTCAGCAAGTTCAACGGCTAAGGAGGTGGGTGCACTGCGGCTTATTAAAAAGGGAATTTTCCATCTCCCCACCTTAAGTACCATTTCTGAAGAAATCCTACCGCTTACGAGGATAAGCTTGTCTTCGAAGGAAAGACCATTTAAAAGGGCATATCCTAATACTTTGTCGACCGCATTATGTCTTCCTATGTCTTCTGCATAAAAAATTATGTCTTCTTGGCTACAAATGGCTGCTGAGTGCAAACAACCTGTGAGTTTAAATAGTTCTGCTTTTCTAACAAAAGCTTTAAACAAGTTAAATATAGAGTTTTTGTCAACCTTAAAATTAAAAGAGTTATAAGGTTGTATCTCAGAGAGAAAACTGTATGAGGCAAAGCATCCTGAAGAAAGAGTTTTTGAAGGAAGATCCACTTTTTCATAGGTATATACTTTAGCGATGACCTCTCCGTTTTTTTCTATTAATTCAAGTTCTTCCGGACACCAGACATCCTGTATCAGACCTTCTGTAAGGATAAAACTTACGATTAGTTCTTTAAGGTGCATAGGGGTTGCTGCAAGGGAGAGGATTTCCTGTTCGTTTATCAGAAGCCTAACTTTGGTTTCTGTTGCTAATAAATCTTCAAACTCAGATATGTCTTGGTTAGTCTTTACTTTCCATACTTTTTTAAATTTGATCGGTGAAGGTAAAGGCATTTACCTTACGGTTACAGCAAGCACTTGTTTTAAGGTAGTTTCGCCTTTTAAAACTTTTAAAATACCGTCTTGTTTAAGGGTCGTAAATCCTTTAGTGATAGCTAAGTTTCTAATCTCGTTAGCAGGTTTGTTTTTTATAATGTATTCTCTTATTTCTTCATCAGGAATAAGAAGTTCATGTATAGCCATCCTACCTTTAAAACCTGTATAGTTACACTGAGGACACCCTACAGGCCTGAAAAAAGTAGCTTTTTCAATCATTTCATCGGTCAGAGGTTTAGTAGGATGAAATCCGTATT
The DNA here is from genome assembly GCF_030445475.1 of Thermodesulfobacterium sp. Classification (NCBI taxonomy): domain Bacteria; kingdom Pseudomonadati; phylum Thermodesulfobacteriota; class Thermodesulfobacteria; order Thermodesulfobacteriales; family Thermodesulfobacteriaceae; genus Thermodesulfobacterium; species Thermodesulfobacterium sp. Next base: position 27,684 of record NZ_JASUTP010000005.1, read on the forward strand.
CTCTTTTAAGACGTTCTATCTCTTCTTCTGAAGGGGTATAAAGTTCCTTGCATTCTTTGCAGAGTCTTTTAGCCAATCTTTGAGCAAGAACTCCCAGTAAAGCGTCTGCAAAGTTAAACGGATCTATACCCATCCCTAAAAGTCTGGTGATGGTTTCAGGGGCACTGTTAGTATGTAAGGTGCTTAAAACTAAATGGCCGGTAAGAGAGGCCTCTATTAAAGTATGAGCTGTTTCTTCATCTCTTGTTTCTCCTATCATGATGATGTCAGGGTCTGCACGTAAAAAGGCTCGAAGTACTTTGGCAAAGGTAAGCCCGATCTTAGGGTTAACTTGTACCTGACGAAGACCTTCTTGTACTATTTCTACTGGGTCTTCAGCTGTCCAGATTTTTTTGTTTGGCTTATTTAAATATTTTAAAGCAGCATGAAGGGTTGTGGTTTTACCTGAACCAGTAGGCCCTACTACTAAGATCAACCCATAGGGATAGTCTAAAATTTTTTTGAAGTTTTGGTAGTTTTCTTCTAATAGGTCTATTTCTTCTAATTGTCTAAACTCGATCCCTCCTAAAATTCTCATAACTACGTCTTCATTATTTTCGATGGTAGGAATGGTGGCTACCCTTATTTCAAACTCTTTGCCTTCTTTGGTTCTAAATTTTATCTTTCCGTCTTGGGGTAATCTTTTTTCTGCAATGTTAAGATTGGCCATGATTTTAATACGAGAGATAACCTGTCTTTTCTGATGTTCAGGGATGGTAGAATACTGAAAGCACTCTCCATCCACCCTAAACCTTACTTGCAACCCCTTCTTCCCGGTTAAACTTTCCCAATGAATGTCTGAGGCTCGTCTTTTATAAGCTTCTTCTATGATGAAATTCACCAGTTGAACGATGGCACTATCTATCAAAGATACATCTTCTATTTCTTCCTCTTCCTGTACCTCTTCTATCCCAACCTCTTCTAGTATGGACAAGCTCCCTTCAGAAAAATAACTATCTACGATGTCTATCAAATCTTCCTTGATCGCAAAACTTAACACCAAGCTTTCAGAAGAAAGTTGAAGGACTTTTTTAACTTTTTCTATGTTTTCTTGGTCTTCAGGATCATAACAGACAAGATAAATCCTACCGGTTTCTTTTTCTTTTAAAGGTACACAAAGAGCATCTAAAAAAAACTGTTTCTTGATCCCTAAAACTTGAGGCATTTTAGAATACTTTGTTAAATCTCTTGCGTCAATAACCGGGATTTGATAAACGTTTTTAACAGACTCAAGTATTTCTGACTTCTTCACTTTATACCGTTCTATAAGTAAAAGTTCTAAGCTTTTGTTAGTTTCTAAACTTTCGGTATAAAGTTTTAAAAGTTCTTCTATTTTAAGATTAAGTTTTTTAAAAACAAACTTTAATCGTTCAAGCTTCTTTAGTACCTGAAGTTTTTCTGTTTTTTCTAAATATTTAGGGTCAGAAGTAGAAATAAATAGCTGTTTGTAGATGTTAAAGGCCTTTTTAAATTCATAGCTGTTTTCGCAAATATAGGCAATCTTTGACAAAAGAAAAATCTCTACCTCTTTACTTAATACCTCTTTTTTTTGAAGAAGACTTATCAGAATGTCTAAAAGTTCATAGGATTGAATCCTTGGTTCGTAGTCCTCTAAAATTTTTTTGAAAACAAGAAAGTTGTTGAGATTTTCAGTAAGTAAATCTTTTAATTGCCTTGCAGTATTCTCCATATCTAATAATTTTATTTAATAATTTTTAAAAAACAACCCGTTTTAACGTTTTATAAAAGGTATATTAAAACCTTTTAAAAAACTTGACAAAATCAGAAAACCCGTTAGACTAAACCAAAATTTTAAAAAAGGAGGGGTTATCTTTTGGCGGGGATAGTCGTTAAAGAAGGAGAGTCTTTAGAACAAGCTTTAAAAAGGTTTAAAAGACTTGTAGAAAAAACAAAAATACTTTCTGAGGTTAAAAAAAGAGAGTTTTACGAAAAGCCTGGGGTTAGACGTAGAAAAAAGATGCAAGCAGCCCGTAAAAAACTGCTGAAAAAACTTAAGAAGTTGCAACAAAAAATGAAAGAAAAATAAGGGGTATTCCTCTAAAATTTTAGAACGTAGTGTTGAAATCTTTTGTTAAACTTGAATGGTCTAAACTTTTAGATTATTTTTCGGAAAATGTAGTTAGTGATTTTGTTAAACAAGAAGTAAAACAATTATTACCTAATTTTGATTTTGAAAAAGCCTATATACTTCAGGCGCAAACAAGTTATCTTTGGAACCTTATAGAAAAGGGGGAAAGGATAGACCTTGTCCCCCTTAAATCATTAAGATTTCTTTTTCTTAAGGCTCAAAAACGTTCTGTTTTTCTTCCTTTAGAACTTATACAGATTAAGCAGTGGTTTACAGTTTTAAAAAGGTTATCTTCAGTTCTCAATAATTCTCCTTTTTCTCGGCTTGTGGAGGTCTATCAAGGTGTTATGGAGTTAGAGCAACAAGTTTTAGACCGTGTACTTGATTATGAAAGAAAGGAAATTAAAGACAAAGCTTCCTATCAACTTTATGTAATAAGAAAAAAGATTAGAGAGGCTTTAGACCTTCTTTATACTAAGCTTGATAAACTTAGAGAACATTTTTTTAAAAAAGGTTATCTACAGGAAAATCTTTATACCCAAAAAGAAGGTAGGTATGTTCTTCCTGTTAAGGTTGAGTTTAAAAATAAGGTAAAAGGGATTTTCCATGGACTTTCTTCAAGTGGGGCTACTGCTTTTATAGAACCGGTTTCTATCATAGGGCTTTCAAATGAGGTGGAAACCCTTCGTCACCAAGAGCAAAGAGAAGAATTAAAGATTTTAAAAGAAGTTTCTCAAGAGTTGTTTTTAAAAAGAGATCTTTTTTTTGAGCTTGAAGACCTTTATTTAGAGTTCGAAATAGCCTGGGGGAAGGTAAACTTAGGAAGGGTTTATCGAGGGATTTTCCCTGAGTTAAAACCTCAGGGAAGCCTTAAGATCTGGCAAGGAGTTCATCCTTTTTTATTACTTTCTCAAACCGAAAAAAAACAGGTTAAGGCAGCTAGAAACGATTTTTTCTTAGAAAAGGGGTTGCTTATTACAGGACCTAACTTAGGTGGTAAGACAGTTTCTCTAAAAACCATAGGTTTGATTTGTTTAATGGCTCAGACCGGTTTTTTAATACCTGCAGAAAGAGCTGAAATCCCGGTTTTTACCCAAGTTTTTGCTGATATAGGAGATGATCAGGATATCTTTCAGGGCGAGTCTTCTTTTTCTTCTCATTTAAGAGGCCTTAAAGAGATTTTAGACCAGGCAGATAGTCAAACCTTGGTGCTTCTTGATGAACCAGGCAGAGGCACAGACCCTGAAAAAGGTATGGCACTTATTGCTGCGGTGTTGGAAGAGCTTCTAAAAAGAGGGGTAAAAGTAGTGGTTACTACCCATTCTCAGTTTTTGAAAACCTTAGGGTTTAAGATAGAGGGGTTAAAGGTTGCTACGATGGAGTATGACCTTGAGACTAAAGAACCTACTTACAGTTTGGTTTATGATGTTTATGGGGATTCTTTAGCCTTTGAGCTGGCCAAAAAAATAGGTATTCCTGAGCGAATTTTAGATAGAGCCTTTGAATACTTGCAAAATAAAGAATACTGGGAATGGTATAAACTTTGGGAAAAAGAGTTTGATAAGGTTAAAAAGCTTAAAGAATCTTTAGAAAACAAAGAAAAAGAATTAGAATTAAGAGAGCTTCAACTTAATTATAAAAAAGAAGAACTTGAAAAACATTATGTCAAACAACTCGAACTCAAGTTTAAAGAATGGGAAAGGGAGTTTAAGAAACTGATAGAGGAATTGAGTGAAAAGGGTATAGGTAAAAAAGGCGGGGCGAAAGAGTTTGAAAAGTTTGTGGCTAAGGTTTTAAAAGAAAGTCAAAAAGAAGAAACTATTCAGGAAGGAGATTATGTATTAATAAAAGGGTTTAATCAGAAAGGAAAGGTTATAAAGATAAAAAATAATAGTTTAGCAGAGGTTGTGTGTGGTGCTTTAAAATTAGAGTTACCCTTAGAAAGGTTATCTAAGGTTATCTTAGAGAATCATACACTAAAATCAAATCAATTTCAGGGCTTTTCTCTAAAAGCTTCTCCTACGTCTCAAATATCTAAAGGAATTAGGAAAAGCGTTTATCTTTTGGGTTTGACAGTGGATGAGGCTTTGGAAGAGGTAGAAAAAGAACTTAACAGGAGTTTTTTAGAAGGGGTAGCTGAGGTTTATCTTGTTCATGGGCATGGGTCAGGAAGGTTAAGAGAAGCTATTCATAAACATCTGAAAAACCATCCTCTGGTAAGAGAATTTAGGTTTGCAGAACAAAGTAAGGGAGGGACAGGGGTTACCGTAGTTTTCTTGGAAAAAAACTATTAAGGAGGTTTTTTTATTTTACTATTGCATATTTAAAAAAGTGTATTATAAAATTTTTGATGAAAAAATTTCTTTCAATCTTTATCTTTAATACTTTAACTTTAAAGACCAAACAAAGTTCACAGAGGTAACCTTTGGAAGGACTTTTTGAAAAGATAAAAGAAATCTATGACCTTGTAGAAGTAGTGTCTAACTATGTAAGGTTAAAGAGGGTAGGCAAAAATTTTGTAGGGCTTTGTCCTTTTCATTCAGAGAAAACCCCTTCTTTTGTGGTCAGTCCTGAGAAACAGATTTTCAAATGTTTTGGATGTGGAGAGTCTGGGGATGTGGTGACTTTTTACATGAAGATAAAGGGGTTATCTTTTAAAGAAGCTATCTTAGAATTAGCAGAGAAAGCAGGGATTTATGTAGAAGAGAAGATTTTTCTAGAAAAAAGAAAAGAAAACGAGCTTGTTAGTCTGGCTTATAAAGTAGCCAAGTTTTACCATCATTTGCTGTTTTTTCATCCCGGGGCTAAAGAAGGAAGAGAATATCTTTTAGAAAGAGGTCTTTCTGAGGAAACTATAAAGCATTTCCTGTTAGGTTTTGCTCCTCAAGAAGGTAGGGTATTAACTAGCTATTTAAGAACCTCGAAAGAAGAATTCAAACACGCAGAAGAGCTTGGCTTGATCAAACAAGTACAAGATGGTTCTTTTGTAGACCTTTTTAAGTTTAGGATAATTTTTCCTGTTTTTAATTCCAAAGGAGAATGTGTTGGTTTTGGAGGAAGGGCCCTTGTTAAAGAAGATGAGCCCAAGTATTTAAATACCCCAGAGTCTAAGATTTATAAAAAATCAGAAATCCTTTATGGTTTTTATCAGGCTAAAGAATATATCAAGAAAGAAAAAACCTGTTTTTTAGTAGAGGGATACTTTGATTTCCTTTCTTTCTGGGAGGCTGGGATAAGAAATACGGTTGCTACCTGTGGTACAGCCCTTACCCCTAATCATGTAAAGATTCTTAAAGGATTATCAGAAGAGATATTGGTGTGTTACGACGGCGATGAAGCTGGGAAAAAAGCTACGGTAAGGGCTGTGTCTTTGTTTGTAAAAGAAGGGATTTTACCTAAATGTGTCGTTTTACCTGAAGGGGAGGATCCTGATTCTTTTGTCCAAAAAATTAAGATGAATTCCTCAGAGATTAAGGAAAAAATAAAGGATTTAACCCAAGATGGAATTTCCTTTGTTGCTTCTTTTTTCCAAGACAAATTCAAACAAAATCCTTCTAAGGCCTATCAAGAATTGATTGAGGTTTTTCAGGGTATAGAAGACCCGTTTTTAAAGAAAAAAGTAGCTAAGGAATTGAGCTTTAAACTGGATTTGTCTGAAACAGAGATTTTAAAAAGTTTATCTAAAAAGGAAGTATCTAAAAAACCTGCTATACTTATTTCATCTTCTGAAAAAAATTCAGCTGAGCCTAGGGAAGATAGTTGTTTGAGGATGATCGCTCAATATTTAGTAAATTATCCTCAAGATTTAGAAATTTTAGAGGAGTCAGGACTTTCTAAGTATTTAGAAGTTTGTGTTTCTAAGTATGCGGTTTTTTTAAAAAAGTTAATCGAGAGTTTGAAAAAAGGGCTGGGAGAGCTTTCTTGTGTCTCTGATCCTGAATTTCAGTCTATTCTAAGCGATCTTCTCTTTAGTCCTCCTTTTGAAAGTCGAGAGGAGGTTCTCAAAGACATAAAATCCTTTCTCCAAAAGTCTTTAATCAAGCTGGAACTTAAAAAACTTGCAGAGAGTATAAAAAATTTAGAAAATATAGGGGCAAAAGAAGAAAAAAATCAGTATCTTTGCCTTTTGAAATCCACTTTGCTTAATAAGGTTTGTGGTTTAGACAAAGTAGATAATTAAAGTAGATAATTAAACAAAAGTTTGTATAAAAATTTTTAATAAAGGAGGATTGGATGAGCCTCCGAAATAAAAAAACTTTTTGTCTTTTTGAAGAAGATGAAATGCTCTTAGAGGAGGCTTCTTCAGAAAAATTTTGGTTACCTGAAGAAGAGGAAAAAAGGTCTGGAGTTAAAGACGAAGACCCTATAAAGATTTATTTTAAGGAAGTTTTTTCTCATAAACTTCTTACCAAAGAAGATGAAATAAGGATAGGGAAGACTATAGAAGAAAAAGAAAAGGAAATATTGAATGAGGTCTTTAGCTATTATGCTACTACTGCCAAGTTTTTTCATCTGGTTATTCAATCAGAAAGATATGGCAAGTTAGGCCTGCTTTTTAAGGACTGTGATGAATTACAAAAACATAAAGAAAAGTTTAAACATTGGATACAAAGTTTAAAGCAAAGCTTAAGTGACATTTTAGAGTCTTTTAATTCTCATGGTGTTAACCCTGAGCTGTTGGAAAAGACCATAGAACTTATTTATCAAGTAAGACCAAGTAAACTGCTCTTAGATGAGCTTTGTTGTGAGATTTTAGAAACCTATCAAAGGGTTAACAACCTAAATAGATTAAAAAATAAACTACAAACTAAATACGAGATCAAACCTATCACGATAGAAAAAATTTTTTCAGTTAACAGAAGACAGATTAATTTTCTTCGTTTAGCAAAAAGATTCGCTATCGATAAGATAGATTTAGATAAGCTGGTTAAAGAAGTAAACGAACATCGTAAGTTTATGAAACATTTTGATGAATTCTTTGGAGAACCTTTAGAGAAAGTATACCAAAGCGGAGAGAAGATTTATAAGGCTTTTCAAGTTATCAAGGCCTGTAAAGAGGAGTTAGTAAAAGCTAATCTAAGACTTATCATCTCTATAGCCCGCAAGTATTCTCCTAAAGGGATGTTTCTTTCTGATTTAATACAAGAAGGAAACATAGGGCTTCTTAAAGCCATAGAAAAATTTGATTACCGAAAAGGATTTAAATTTAGCACTTATGCAACCTGGTGGATAAGACAATCTATCACCAGATATCTGGCAGAAAATACCAGGACCATAAGGATTCCTCTTCATATAATAGAAACTATATACAAAATCAGTAAACTTATTTCTAATAAGTTTTATCAAGAATATGGCAGAGACCCAACTTTAGAGGAACTTTCTAAAGAAACAGGCCTTTCTATAGAAAAACTTAACTATATATTTAAGATCATGAAACAACCTATTTCTCTGGAAACCAACATAGGTGAAGAAGACGATTCTACACTAAGAGATTTTATAGAAGACCAAAAAGCTTTAAAACCTGATGAAATTACCTTTAACCAAGCTTTATCAGAAAAAGTAAGAGAACTTCTAAAGAGTTTGTCCCCTAGGGAAGAAAAAATTATAAGGCTCAGATTTGGAATAGGTGAAAGAGAATCCTACACTTTAGAGGAGGTTGGAAACAAGTTTGGGGTTACTAAAGAAAGGATCAGACAGATAGAAAACATCGCCCTGCGTAAACTTAAACATCCTCAAAGGATAAAGTTTTTAAAGAATTTTCTTATTTATAGTTCTTAACGTATGGATGTTGAGAAAAAGATTCTTTCTGTTATCCAAAAAGATTTTCCTTTAGAAAATAGACCTTTTTTACGCTTAGCTGAAAAGATTGGTTTAGAAGAAGATTTTTTTTTAGAAAAAGTTAGGGAGTTACAAGAAAAAAGAATAATAAGGCAGATTTCTGCGATTTTTAATCCTGGTTTTTTTGGACATAGGTCTGGGCTTTTTGCCTTAAAGGCTAAGGAAGAAAACCTTCTTCAGATAATAGAGATCATAAACAGTCATCAAGGGGTAAGTCATAACTACTTAAGATCTCATGATTACAACCTCTGGTTTATTTTAGTAGTGCCCCCAGGAAAAGACCTTTTGACTGAGGCAAAAAATCTTTGTAAGCGATGTCAAGTAGAAGATTTTTTATTTTTACCTGCTTTAAGGGTCTTTAAGATATCTACGGTTTTAGAAGTAGAAGGTTACGAAAACGAAAAAAACGAAGAGATAGGGTTTCAAAAGCAAACAGAGGAAAGTTTTTCAGAAAAAGATGTTTGGTTTGTTAAACATCTTCAAGAGCCTCTTCCTTTGATAAAAGAACCTTTTAAACCTATAGCTGAAAAACTCGGTGTCAGAGAAGATGAGATTTTTTCTTGGTTGATGGAAGTGAAAAAGCAAGGCGGTTTAAGAAGGTTAGGGGCCTTGGTAAAACATGACCGCTTAGGATATAAAACTAACGTCATGGTAGCCTGGAAGGTACCTCAACAAAAGATAGAAAGTTTTGTTAAAGAAGTTACCAGGAAAGCCTTTATCACTCATTGTTATGAAAGAAAGACCTATCCTTTTTGGGATTATAACCTGTATACGATGTGTCATTTTAAAAACGAAGAGGAAATAAAGTTGATAGAAGAACTGGCTCAAAAAATAGATATCACCGAATATCTTATGCTTACCACCTTAAAAGAATTAAAAAAGGTTAGGTTAAAACTTTTTTATGACGATGTTTTTACCGCATAAAGTAAGAATAGAGATATCTTAAGCTTATAAAAAGTACCAACGCTGTTATGATAACCCTTATAAGCTTTTGAGGCATTTTTTTTTGAGCTTTAGCTCCTAAATATAGTCCAGCTGCTCCTCCTAAACCTAAAAGAGCTCCAAGCGCCCAGTCTGGTGGATTCCCTCCAAAGGTAAAAACCAATACTCCCACGACTGAGGTTAAACAAGTTCCAAAAAGAGTGGCCCCAGCAAACACGTAAGGAGGTAGGTGAAAAAACCCAAGCAAGATAGGGGCCATCAACGCCCCTCCTCCTATCCCATAAATACCACCTATAATCCCTATAAAAAAAGCAACCAGAGATATAGCTAAAGAACTTACTTGGTAGGTTTTATGGTCATAGATGAATGCTAAGGTTTTCCAGTTAAACTGGAGAAGTTTTGGAGGTTCTGGAGAAAAAGAGGCATCTTTTTTAGGAGGAAATATGATATCATAAAGAAACTTTAAGCTTATTACCAAAAGTACAGCTCCAACCAAAAGCTTAAATCTTAACAGTTCCTGAAAATAGCCTATTCTTAAAAAATATCCTATAATCACACCAGGTAAGGTGCCTACAGCAATTATTAAGGTTAACGGATAGAAAAAACGTTTTTCTTTCCAGTACCTATAGACCCCAAAAGGAATGGCAAACACGTTAAAAAGATGGTTGGTTGCACTAACCGCAGGAGTGGTAAACCTAAGGACACTTACCTGAAAAGGTAAAAGTAAAAAAGCACCGCTTATTCCTCCAGAGGCACAGAGAAAAGAGATGACAAAAGCAACTAAAGGAGGTAGTAGAAGAGAGGTGGTTACCCCTGAAGTCTTAAAGGTTACAACCCAAGGTAAAGAGGTTAATAAAAGGTCTAAGAGATTATCCATTTTCATAATAAAACCTCAATCGTTGATATCTTGCTTTACAGTCAGAATACCAAGAGGCTTGTTGTGGTCCTAATTCTAAAGCTTTTTGATAGTTTTTTAAGGCTAAAGAGAATTGTTTTTGAGTTTCATAAACTCTACCTTTATAATAATAAGAAATCCCGTTAAAAGGAATAAGCTGTGAGGCCTTTTCTAAGTAAACAAGGGAATTACTTAATTCTCCTATCTTGAAGCAGGAAATACCTGCGATTAGCTGAGCTGAGAAAAAGTTAGGGTCTATTTCTACAGCTTTAATGGCATAGTTTTTTGCACCCTCAAAATCTTTCTTTTCTAACCTAATAGAAGCTAAATAAACTAAAGCTACAGTGTTTTGAGGATATAAACTTAAGGCTTCTTTAAAATAAGCTTCTGCTGCATCGAAGTTCTTTTTCTTGTACTCAGCCTTACCTTTGGATACTTGTTGGTAAGAAGGTTTAGTGCTAACCAACAAGTTTTTTATTTTTTGAAATTTTTCGGTGTCAGAGATAAAGGCACCAGAGGGTTTAAAGGTGTTGATATAGTTTTGAGCTTCTTTAATTCTCGTTTCAGGTAAGGGGTGGGTAGAAAGCCATTCAGGAGGTCGTTCTTTTTCCATCTGTTTAAACTTTTCAAAGACCTCTATCATGCCTTGCGGAGAATATCCTGCTTTATAGGCAAAGAGAAAACCATAGTAGTCTGCCTCTTTTTCTTGATCTCTACTAAACTTAAGCTGGAGTAGTGAAGCAGACACAGCCCCTAATTTTAACAAAATTTCTCCTGTAAGGTCTTGTGGGACTAACAGGCTTCCTATTTGAAGAAGAAAGTTTAGGGCCAGCTGTTTTTCTAACATTTTTACATGATGTTTAGCGGTTATATGTCCTATTTCGTGGGCTAAAACCCCAGCAAGCTGACTTTCTTTGTCTAAGGTTAAAAGTAGACCTCTGGTAACTATCACCGGACCTCCTGGTAGAGCAAAGGCATTTACCACGTCAGAGTTTACTACATAGAATTTATAAGGGAGCTTTCTTTCAGAAAACCTGGCAAGCCTTTGTCCTAAGCCTGATACATACTCTTGCACCATTTTCTCAGGATAAAGCCCATCATATTCCTCTATAGCAGGATAGACATATAGGTTCCCTAATTCTATCTCTTTTTCTTCAGGAATTAAGTTTAAAAAAGGTCCGTTAGAGTTGGCACAACCAGAAACAAAAAGCACCAAAAACAGGTAAATGGTTGTTAAAAATTTTTTTAAAAAAATGTCTTTTGTACTTTTAATCATAAAAAATTGATTTAAAATTAAAACCTCTCAAAAAATTTCGAACCAAGGCACAACTCAAAAAGGTAATTATTTATAAACATATTATAAAAATTAAAGTTTAATAAGTCAACGACAAATTTTACCAAAAAATAAAGAATAAACAAAAAAATTTAAAGCTTTTAGGGTTTTAATCAGGTTATTATTAGATAATTAAAAATTTTTCAAAATTTTACAGGAAAAATCTTGACAAATTTTTTTTCTGATATATTTTAAAAGCCGACTTGAGGTTTAATCTAACTTAGGTTAGGGGGGATATAAAGATGAAAGAGATGGAAAAGTTTGAGTATGGTTTTGGTCAGCATTTGGTGATAGATGGTTATGGTGCTAACAGAGAAAAGCTTATGGATTTAGATTTTATATATAATTTTCTTAGTAAATATCCTGAAGAGATAGAAATGACCAAGATTATGCCTCCCTATGTGTTTAAATATTATGCTCCTGTGCCTGAGGACTGGGGTATTTCTGGGTTTGTTATCATCGCAGAAAGCCATATAAGCATCCATACCTTCCCAGAGAAGCTTTACCTCAGCATCGATGTATTTTCCTGTAAACCTTTTGATGCTGACAAGGTTATCAGTGACGTTACCCGAATTTTTGAAATCCAAAAGAGCGAGATAAAGTTTTTTGACAGAGGTCTTGAGTTCCCGCGTTCTATCAGGGCAGTAGAAAAGTTTATCAAGATGGAAAGAAAGGACCTTATAATATAGGTTTATGAAAATTTCTTTTTTAGGGCTACCTGACCATCCTCAGGCCAAGGTAGCCCTTATCCCAGCTCCTCTTGAGTATTCTACCTCTTGGAAAAAGGGCACAAAAGAAGCTCCCTTAGAAATCCTTAAAGTAAGTCCTAACATGGAGTTTTTTGACGAAGAATATTTCTTAGACCCTTCAGAAAAGATGGGGTTTTTTACCTATCCGGTAGAGGAGTTATCCTTTGACCCTGAAGAGGCGCTAAAAGAGATATCTCAAAAAGTAGAGGAAACTCTTAGTTTAAATAGATTCCCGCTAGTTATCGGAGGAGAACATACGGTTACTTTAGGAAGTATAAGGGTTTTAAAAAAGTTTTTTCCTAGGTTAAAGGTGGTTCATCTTGATGCTCATTTAGACCTTAGAGACCGGTATAACCATAGTTCAATCACCCATGCTACAGTTATGAGAAGGATTTATGAACTTGGTGTTCCTGTTTTAAGCATAGGAATTCGTACTCTGTGTAAAGAAGAGTATGAGTTTATAAAACAGGAAAACTATCCTGTCATTTGGGCTAAAGATTTAAAGGTTGATCTTAAAGAATGCCTTAAAAAGATAGAAAGTTTTCTCAAAGATGGTTATATTTTCCTTAGTTTTGATATGGATGTGTTTGACCCTGCGGTAGCCCCTGGGGTTGGAACTCCTGAACCAGGAGGGATTGATTGGTGGGAAGCGTTAAACATACTTAAAATCCTGGTAAAGCATCGGTTGATAGGTATGGATTTGGTTGAGGTAAAGCCAGACCCTGGGAATCCTGTTACAGAGTTCTTGGCAGCTAAACTTATTTTTAAGGTAGCTGTATATCTGGCCGCTAAAAATGAAGGACTTTTATAATCGATATGCTAATCTTCTTTTTGAGGTAGCTTTTCTAAAGAGAGTAGAAAGGACAGGATATCCCTATCTTGGTACAGGGCATGAAAATGTAGCCTCTCATTCCTTTGGAGTTGCTTTTATTTCTTGGATACTTTCAGAGCTTGTAAAAGAAAAAGTAGATAAAGAAAAGCTTTTCAAGATAGCCTTAATACATGACCTTCCAGAGACAAGGACTGGAGATTTTAATGCTTTAAACAAGCTTTACAACCAAACTGACGAAAAAAAGGCTCTTGAAGACGCCTTTCAGGGTATACCCTTAAGTGAGGAAGTTCTTGAGCTATGGAAGGAGTATAGAAGCCTAAACTCTTTAGAGGCAAGACTGGTTCATGACGCAGACGTAATCGACCTTATCATACAGCTTAAAGAACAAAAGGACCTCAATAACCCTTATGCTCAAAAATGGATCGATTATGCCAAGCCAAAGTTAATCACCGAGGTTGCTAAAACCCTGGTTGAAAGTATTTTAGAAACTGATTGGTGTAGCTGGTGGTATGATTTTTTGATAAAAAACAATGACCTCTACCGTAAAAAACATCAACGCTAACCTCTGCACTCGTTGTGGCAAATGTGTTCCTCATTGCCCAACCTACAGGGTTTTTAGGTCTGAGACTTATTCCCCACGAGGTAGGTTATTTTTTTTTCAAAGAGGAATATATCATCAGTCCCTTGAGGCTTGTTTGTTTTGTGGAAAATGTGAAAGGGTGTGCCCCAACAGGGTTGGGTTTGTAGAGTCAGGCCTTGAAATTATAAAGGATAAAAAAGAACCCATAATTTTGAAAGAAGCCTCTGACCTTATAGGGGGTCATCCCCTACAAATCCTATCTAAACTTCGGTTTTTAGACAGGTTTGACAAGATATTACCAGAAAAAGGTAAAGTTAACCCTAAAAAGATCTATTCTTTTAAAGAAAATCAGGGAAAACCAGATTTGTTGGTTTATTTTTCTTGTGACTTAAAACATCTTTATCCTCAGGTTTTAGAAAAATTTTTAAGTTTGCTAAAGAAGAAAGGAATAAACGTTTGGGTAGTTGAGGACTCTGAATGTTGCGGGGCGCATTTTTTAAGCTTAGGGTTCCCCTCTTTGGTAAAACAAAGGGCATTAAAAAACCTTAAGGTTTTGCAAGAAGTAGAGGCTCCTGTGGTTTTTTTCTGTGCTACCTGTCTCTGGATGTTTAAAAAGGTCTATCCTAAGTTTTTCGAAGGCACCTCTTATGAAAAGGATTTTTTAGATTTAGCTAAAAGGGGAATTTTTGCCTATAAAGCCCTTTCTTTGTTTGGAGAAGAGGAGTTAAAAGTTTTAGCTGATAGGTCAAAGGATAGTTCTGTTCTTTTTCATCTTCCTTGCCACTTGACAGAAGAGTTTTCTTTGGTAAAAAATAAAATAAAGGTAAGTGAGTTTTGTTGTGGTTCTCCAAAGATTTCTCTTTATTGGGAAGGTTTTCCGGAGAAATATAAACGGGTTTGGATTCAAAACTTAGTAAAGGTAAAGGTTGTTGCCACATTTTGTGCCGGTTGTTTTCTTAATTTTAACATGGTATTAAGCTCACCTCCTCAGATAAAGCATTGGTTAGAGTTGTTATGAGTGCCTATCCCTCTTATCTTAAACTGATGGAAACCGGAGAGATAGATAAAAGGATAGAAATTCTTTATGCCAAGCTTGAAAGTTGTGACCTTTGTCCCAATCGGTGTGGGGTTAACAGGCTCAAGGGGGAAAGAGGTTTTTGCAAGGTTTTACATAAGCCTATGATTTCAAGTTATGGCCCTCATTTTGGAGAAGAAAGACCTCTGGTAGGGGAAAACGGTTCTGGAGCTATCTTTTTTACTTACTGCAATATGGCTTGTGTTTATTGCCAGAACTGGGAAATCAGTCATTTAGGAGAAGGGGACTTATTAGAAGTAGAGGATTTAGCAAGGATCATGATTATCCTTCAGGTCTGGGGCTGTCATAACATCAACTTAGTTACTCCTACCCATCAAGTTCCTTTCATTGTAAAGGCTATAAAGTTAGCAGCAGAAATGGGGCTAAGGCTTCCGATTGTTTATAACTGCGGAGGTTATGAATCTTTAGAAACTTTAAGATTATTGGAAGACATAGTAGATATTTACATGCCTGATATCAAATATATGGATGATAAAATTGCTTTAAAACTTTCTAAAGTAAAAAACTACTCTTCTGTGGTAAGGGAAGCTGTAAAAGAGATGCATAGACAGGTGGGAGATTTGGTGATAGAAGGGGGTATAGCCAAAAGAGGTTTGATTGTAAGACATTTAGTTTTACCTGAAGACCTTTCTCAGACAGAAGAGGTGATTAAGTTTATCGCTGAAGAGGTTTCAAAGGATACCTACTTTAACCTTATGGATCAGTACAGACCTTGTGGAGATGCCTGGAAATATCCTCCCCTTGATAGAAAGATTACCCAAGAGGAATGGAAAAGAGCCTTAGGTTGGGCAAAAAAGTATGGGCTTAAGCGTCTTGATGATCGCAGGGCAAGGTTTTGGGATCTGTAAGGTTGTATATGTATGAGGGTTTAAAGATCTTTGCTGTTGGAGACATTCATGGATGTCTGGAAAGTTTAGAAGCCTTGCTGGAAATCTTGCCGATTAACTGGGGAAAGGATCTGTTGATTTTCTTAGGTGATTACATAGACCGGGGAGAAAATCCGAGAGGGGTGGTAGAAAAAATTATAACCTTAAAAAAGAAGTATCCAGAGCATGTAATTACCCTTAAAGGAAACCACGAGTTGATGTTTGAATGGTTTTTAGAGGGGAAAAACGTGGAACTTTTTTTCTATAACGGAGGAGAGGTCACTATTAGTCAGTATTATAATTCAGAAAAACGAATGGTTGAGCTTCCTTTAGAGCATCAGATTTTTTTTCAGGAGTTAAGGTTGTTTTTTGAGTGTGAAGATTACTTGTTTGTGCATGCTGGGATAAATCCTTATAAGAGTTTGAAAGATCAAACAGAAGAAGATTTTTTATGGATAAGAGGGCTCTTTTATGAGTCAAAAAAGGTTCTACCTAAAACAGTAGTTTTTGGTCATACCCCTTTTCCAACTCCATTTTTAGGTCCTGATAGGATAGGTATAGACACAGGTTGTGTGTATGGAGGTTTTCTAACGGCGGTTATGTTACCAGATATAAAATTTTTTCAGGTAAAATGTAAAAGTAGGAGGTAGCCATGTCGAAAGACGATGGAGACAGAAAACTTTCCTGGCGAGAGATAGACAAACTAAAGTCTCAAAGTGGTTTAAGTAAAATCAGAAAAAAACTTGAAAGAAAAGATAAGGCTTCCTCTGGGATAGACACCAAAAACAAACAAAAATACCTTAAAGAGCTTGATAAACTTTTTGTAGATAAAGAAGAGCTGGAAAAGCAGAGTTTTTTAGAGCGGTTACACCAGCAATATGAAAATAAGAATTTCAAAAAATTAGCCAAAGAGTTTGTGGAAAGATATGGGTTGCCTGAAGATTGGCGGACCCTTATGCTTTTTTTAGACCTGGACGACAAAAATTTGGTAATCAAAACCTTAGAAAAAATAAAGGAACTTTTTCCTCAAAGGACTACCACAGAAAAACAGGGTATGCTTTCTAAGCTAAAAACGTTGGTGCTTACTTCTAAGGATGAAACCATAAGTTTTAAGGTAGAAACCCTTCTAAAGGAACTTTCCCTTTGATTAAGGAATATATCGAAGAATTTTTGTCTTATCTTTTGGCAGTAAAAAATGCTTCTTTCAACACGATTGTTTCCTATGGGTATGACCTGAGAGATTTAGAAGAGTTTTTACAAAAAAAAGGCGTGTTAAATGTAGAAACCATAGGCAATCTCAACGAATACTTAGAGTATTTGAAGACCAAAGGTTATAATCCTTTTACCGTGGCAAGAAAGCTTTCAAGTCTTAGGAGTTTTTTAAAATTTCTACAGGTAGAAAAGGGACTTACCATCGGTTCGGATTGGTTTGAAAACCCTAAACTTCCGATGAGACTCCCTAAGGTATTAAGTATTGATGAGACAGAAAGGTTGTTGTCTCAACCAGACCTGACCCATCCGTTGGGATATAGAGATAGGACGATGCTTGAGGTGATGTATGCCACAGGCCTCAGAGTTTCTGAATTGGTAGAACTAAAGATCAAGGATTTCAACCTTGAGTTAGGTTTTTTAAGGGTTATGGGTAAGGGTGGAAAAGAGAGGCTTGTTCCGATGGGAGATTATGCCCTTGAGTTTTTAAAGGGCTATCTTTATAACATAAGGCCTTTGTTTGCCAACCCTAAAAGTAAAGACTATGTGTTCTTAAACCGAAGGGGAGGTCCTCTTACCAGACAAAGATTTTGGCAGTTAATTAAACAGTATGCCTTAAAAGCCGGGATAGACCCTGAAAAGGTTTCTCCTCATGTGTTAAGACATTCCTTTGCTTCTCATCTCCTGCAAGGAGGGGCAGACTTAAGAGCCCTTCAACTTATGCTTGGACATAGTAGCTTAGCTACCACCCAGATTTATACCCACTTAGACTACAAGAGGCTTAGAGAAGTTTATGACAAACATCACCCAAGGGCCTAAGGTTTATCCTGTTGATTTCGAAGATTTTTTAGATTTTGTGGCTAAGGAAGAGGAAACCAAAGAATTTTTGGATAGACTTAGGAAGTTAGCCAAAAAGAGAGGAGAGTTTTTGTATTTTGCAGGAGGGGTGGTAAGGGATTACCTCCTTTTTAAAAAAGGCAAACTAAACCCACAAAGTTCTAAAGATTTTGATATCGTTTTAGAGGGAAACTTAGAGAAGTTTTTACAGGAACTAAACGAAGACCTAAACAAAGAAATCCTTTTTAAGTCTCAATTTCTTACCTACAAAGTAAGATTTTTTTTAGACGGAGAACCTCTGGAGGTGGACTTTATCACAGCAAGAAGAGAGGTTTATGAAGAAATTGCCCAGCTTCCTAAGGTTTTTCCTTCTAACTTCATGGACGACCTTTTAAGAAGGGATTTTACGATAAATGCTTTAGCCATAGGGCTTTCTGCTCCTTATGAAGGGCTTTTGCTTGACCTGTTAGACGGTTTAAAAGACCTTGAAGCTTCTCTTGTTAAACCCTTGCACCTTAACTCGTTTGTGGAAGATCCTACCCGTATTTTTAGGGGGATAAGGTACAAAGTAAGGCTTGGATTTGATTTTTCTGAGGAGTTTTATCAGGCTTTAGAGGTTTGTTATCAAAAGGAAGCTTTAAAAAAGCTTTCTTCTGCAAGGTTGGCCAATGAGCTGAAACTTTATTTGTTTAAAGAAGGGGAAGAGATTCTGTTAAAGCTCCTTGAAACTACTTATCAGCTTGAGGTTTTTAAAGAGGCAGGGCTTGAGGTAGCCAGGGAAAATTTTCCGTTACTTTGTGAGGTGTTAAAAGAGGTAAAAGAAGAGTTTAGTCCCAAAGAAAGGGAAAAGGTTTATTTTTTAGGGATGGTTGAAAGCTTAAGTGGTTTAGAGAGATTAGGTTTTAGTGAGGTAGAGATTACAAGGATTGAAAGTCTTCTCAATAACTTTAGAGGATTTTATCATAAAATAAACAGATTAAGTTTGAAAGAAAAGTTAGAGTGGTGGGATAAAGTTCGGAGGGAGTATCTTTGTGCTTTTGCAGTTATTTTCCCTGAACTTAAAGAAGAAATTTTTCGGTATTTAAAGGTTTATTCTAAGGTTAGACCTGAGTTAAACGGTGAAGATTTAAAAAAATTGGGTTTTAGATCAGGGAAAGAAATAGGAGAACTTTTAAAGATCCTTCGTTTAAAAAGGTTAGAAGGAAAGGTTAAAACTAAAGAAGATGAAATAGAGTTTTTAAAAAAGTTTTTGGTTAAAAATGAGTAGTAAAATTTGCTTTTTTTATTAAAATTAGCGTATAGATTAAAAAAACTAAGGTTTTTATATGAGGCTTAAAAAGAAGATTTTGTTCTGGCTTTTTGTTCAACTTTTTCTGTTCTTAGTTTTAAGTTGGGGGATTTATTCTGGTTTTTTTAAAAAAGTTTTACTTGAAATAGAAAAAAACTGGATTGCTTCAACAAGTGTAGAAATAGTAAAATACCTTGAAGCAGAGAAAAAGAGAGTTGAACTTTTAACCAGAGATTGGGCGGTTTGGGATGAGGCATATGAATTTTTACAGGATAAAAATCCTAATTTTCCTAAGTCAAACTTAAACAAGGAATCCTATGAAAACAACAAACTTTCTGTGATTATCTATCTTTATCCTGACGGAAGGGTAAAGGCAGGAGGTTTTTTTGATAAGAAAACTAGAGAGATCCTTCCTTTAGACCATTTATGGTTAGAGGAACACTATCGCTATTATCGTTCTCTTTACAAAGAGATAACCTTAACTTCTGTTTATACCGCGATTTCTTTTTATAAAAACGTTCCATCTATAGTCAGTTTTTATCCTGTAAGTGATTCAGAGGGCATAAAGGCACCTGTAGGGATTTTGGTTATGGTTTCTCCTTTAGACGAAGAGAAGTTAGATTTGATTAAACACATTTTTGGGCTTAGCGAAGTAAGTTTTGTTTATTATAAAGGTAGAAAGGTCGAGAATAGCATTAAATTTGATGAAAGAGGGTTTTATGAGGTTGTCACCACACTTAGAGATTTCTTTGGTAATCCTTTGATTCTGAGTTTTACTACTCCAAGGAAGTTGATGTTTGAAAAATATTTTTGGGAGTTTATCCTGATACAAGCCTTATTTTTAGCACTTATTTTTGGAATATATTATTTTTATATGATGAAAGTGTTAAAAAGGATACATTCTGTAAAAGATGAAATAGAACAGATTGCTCAGGGTAAAAAGGAAACGATCACCTTAAAAGGAGAAGATGAGCTTGTTGAACTGGTAGCACATTTTAACGAAGTTTATTCACTCTTAAAACTTCAGCTTGAAGAAATCAACCAAGCTAAGAAGATCTATCAGATGATAGCAGAACGTTCTAACTTGGTGGTTGCGGTATTTGATGAAGAAAAAAATTTGATATATGCAAACAGTTTATGGAAAAACTTGATGGACGATAAATCTTTATCTTCCTTTTTGTCTTTAATGGATTCAAAAGATTTAGAAAAAGATGAGAGTTTTGAGTTTTGTTTAAAAGTAAAAAATGGAAAAGAGGTGTGTTTCAGCTTTGAGATAATCCCTATAAAAGAATACAGTCTGTATTACTTAGTGATAGGATATGATGTTTCTTACTTTAAAGAAAGGGTGGAACAACTTTTTGATATAGCAACTAAAGATCAACTTACAGGACTTTATAACAGGGTATATTTAAAGGATGTTATCAAACGGATTTTCGAGTTGGTAAAGAGAGGGCAAAACTACTGTTTACTTTTTATGGATGTGGATTATCTAAAAGAAATAAACGATCAGTTTGGACACTTGGTAGGAGATGAATATTTAAAAGCTATAGCTGAGGTAATAAAGAAAAATACTCGGGCAGAGGACATTGCTGTTAGATGGGGAGGGGACGAATTTCTTTTAATTCTTAGAGCAGACCTTGAAGGGGTAAAAAAATTAGCTGAAAGAGTTTTACAGGAGGTTAAAAAAATCCGCATCAAAGCAAACGGAAAAGAAGTGGTAGGTTCTGTCAGTATAGGTATTATTAAGATAGAGCCAGATAGGGAGTTAGAGGAGTTGCTACTTAAAGTAGACCAGGCACTTTACAAAGCCAAGTTTGAAGGAAGAGGAGTTATTAAGGTGTTAAGTTAATGCCTACAGAATATTCATATTCGATAGGTAAACGTCTTTTTTTTATTTTAACTTTATTTTGGTTTTTGATAGGTTTAGGAACTGTTGGTTATATGGTAATCGAGGAATTAAGTTTTTTGGATGCTTTATACATGACGGTTATAACTTTAGCTACCGTGGGTTTTAGAGAGGTCAAAGAGCTTAGTGAAGTAGGTAAAGTTTTCACCATAGTTCTTATTGTCCTGGGTTTTGGGGTTTTTACCTATGCAGCCACAACCATTGCTCAAATTTTGATAGAGGGAGAGCTAAAAGATGTTTTTAACGAAAGGAGGAGAAGAAAGATGTTAGAAAAACTAAGAGGTCATTACATCATCTGTGGTTATGGAAGGATGGGAAGGATTATTGCAAAAGAACTTAAGGCTAATGGTAAGGAGGTAGTGGTGATAGAAAAAAATCTTGACCCTAAGGAAGAGGGATACTTATTTGTGATAGGAGATGCAACCAAAGATGAGATTCTTAAAGAAGCAGGCATTGAAAAAGCAAAAGGGCTTGTATCAGTCCTTTCTTCAGATTCCGATAATCTCTACGTGGTGTTAAGTGCCAGGGCTTTAAACCCTGACCTTTTTATCATAGCCAGGGCTGCAGAAGAGTCAGCCAGAAAAAAACTAAAGATGGTAGGGGCAAACAAAGTGGTATGTCCTTATCATATAGGCGGTTTAAGGATGGCTCATACTATTTTAAAGCCTAATGTGGTTGACTTTTGGGAGTTTATAACCAGCTCAGAATACCTAAACGTGGACATAGAAGAAATTTATGTATCAGAAAAATCTCCTTATGCAGGTAAGACACTGAAGGAAGCAGAAATAGGCAAGATTTTCGGAGTAATTATCGTAGGAATAAAAAGACGAGAAGGAAAGATAGAGTTTAATCCTTCTGCAGAAAGCTATATCATGCCTGGAGATATTCTTTTAGCTATAGGACCTCCAGATAAACTTGAATTACTTGAGAAAGAGATGACTAATGGGTAGAAAGAGGTTGATTAAAAATTTGGTTGTGATTTTAACTTTAACCTTATTTTTGTCTTCTTGTACCCTTAAAGAGCGTTTTCAGGAGTTTAAAGAGGACAACGTAGAGCGTGTTAAGGTTTTTCTTTCAAACCTACCTTTGGTGAGAAAATATGTTTCTCTTCATTCTCCACCTAAGGAGCTTTACCAAGAGATAAAAGGGATGATAGAATGGATAAAAGGAGCTAAGGTACCTGACCTTTATAAGGAAGAACATAAGGCTGTTTTAAAGGAGTGGGAACGTATAGAAGGGTATTATA
Source organism: Thermodesulfobacterium sp. (assembly GCF_030445475.1). Taxonomy (NCBI): domain Bacteria; kingdom Pseudomonadati; phylum Thermodesulfobacteriota; class Thermodesulfobacteria; order Thermodesulfobacteriales; family Thermodesulfobacteriaceae; genus Thermodesulfobacterium; species Thermodesulfobacterium sp. The sequence continues at coordinate 49,429 of NZ_JASUTP010000005.1, forward strand.
AAAAGAAGTATTATAAAAAATGCGAAAGGGAGTTGAAAAGGTTTAAACCTAAGGTAGAAACTTTAAAAAACAAGCTTGAAACCTACCGAGAAACCCTTAAAAAGGAAGCGATGCAAAAATATCAAGCTGTGGAACAAAAGGCTAAAGAGATATTAAAAAACAAAAAAGGAGAAGAAAGGTTAAGGATAGAACTTTATTTATGGAAACTGAGGTCTTTGATAGCTTTAGAAGATTATGAAAAATTTAACCAAGAGATAGAAAATGCCCCTTTCTAAGCAGCCTCAATTTCTAAGAAATCTTTTTTGGATTTTTATTGCCTCAGGGGGTTTTGTAGGGTTTTTACCTGTTTGCCCTGGGACTTTGGGAGCTTTAACCGGGCTTATATATTTTTGGTTTATCAAACAGGCTGACCTGTTAACTCAGATTTTTTTAACGTTAAGCCTTTCACTCTTAGGGGTTTTATCCAGCCACTTGGCAAGTAAAATCGTTCGACAGAAAGACCCAGAATTTGTGGTGATAGACGAGATAGCAGGGATGTGGTTTTCCTTGATAGGCAAACTTAGCTTATTTGAATTTATTTTAGCCTTTGTAATTTTCAGGGTTTTAGACATCAGAAAACCATTTTTTATCGGTAGTTTAGAGAGTTTTTCTGGGGGATGGGGTATTATGTTAGACGATCTGTTGGCAGGGCTCCTTACCAACGCCATCGTAACCTTGTTAGTCTATGTTGTCAAATTTTCTGGTTTGATATAAACTTATCTTTAAGATGAAAGGTGCTTTAATCTTTATCGGAGATGAGCTAATTTCTGGGTTGGTGGTAAACACCAACGTTATCGTTGCTACCAGGCAACTTTCTTCGCATGGATTTCAGGTTAGAGAAATAGTTACCATCCCTGATGATCTATCTTTGGTAAAGTCTTATTTAAAGGACCTATATGTAAAGTATTCTTTTTTGGTTTTGTCTGGTGGGCTTGGACCTACAGATGATGACCTCACTAACCAGGCTGTGGCTGAGGCTTTAGGGCTTAATTTGGTTGAAAATCAGGAAGTGTCTAAGGCTATAAAGGATTCTAAAGAATATGCTAGTTCTCAAGAAATAGCCAAAAAGATGTCTCTGCTTCCTGAGGGTGCGGTGCCTTTGGCAGATAACTTAACTATGGCAGGATATCTTTTAGACTTTAAAGAAAAACTTATTTTTGTTTTGCCTGGAGTACCTCATCAGTTTGAATATCTTTTAACCCAAAAGGTACTACCACTCTTATCTCAGAGGTTTAAGGCAGAAGGTTTAGAGTTATCTAAATCTTTGCGATTTTTTGACCTAAATGAAACAGACCTTAATTTATTTTTAAAAAGTTATACTTTAAATACTCAAGACTTAAAGATAGGATACTATCCCCTTGGGCCTGAGGTTAAGTTGGTGGTTAGGAGTAAAAATCAAGGCCTATTGTCAGAGGTAATATCTGAGCTTAAAAAAAAGTTTGGAGTTTCCTTAGTAAGTGAGGAAGATCGCTCTTTGGTAGAAGTGGTTGGGGACTTTTTGATAGAACGAGGAAAAAAGGTAGCGGTTGCCGAATCCTGTACAGGAGGGATGTTGGCTTCTCTTTTAACCTCAGTTGCAGGAAGTTCTAACTATTTTGAAAGAGGTTGGGTGACTTATAGTCCTGAGAGCAAAATGGAACTACTTGGGGTAAAAAAGGAGCATATAGAACAGTTTGGGGTGGTGAGTTATCAGGTGGCTTTAGATATGGCAGAGGGAGTAAGAAGACAGGTAAAGGTAGACTTTGCTATCGGAATTACAGGTTATGCAGGCCCTGGAGGAGGTACTCCTGAAAACCCGGTGGGAACAGTCTACATAGGACTTGCTTATCAAAACAAGGTAAAGGCTTTTAGATTTGGGTTTTATGGTTTAGAAAGAAGAGAGGTTCAGTTGATGAGTAGTTATACTGCTTTAGATATGTTAAGGAGGCTTATCCTATATGATGAGAGTTTTCTTAGGTATAGATTTGCCCTTGGAGTTGAAGAAAGGTCTTGCTGATTTAGAAAAAGTTACACAACCAGAGGGTCTTAGGACTAAATGGGTAGAACTGGAAAATTTTCATCTTACCTTAGTTTTTTTCGGTGAAATTGGGGCTAACCTTTTGGAAAGATTGGTTAAGTCTGTAGAAAAGGTGGCTACCCAACATCAAAGTTTTGTTTTATCCATAGATAAACTTGGGTTTTTTCCTGAAAAAGGCAATCCCAGGGTGGTTTGGATAGGGATTAAAGAAGAGACAGGGACTTTGTTTAAACTGGTAGAAGATTTACATAAAGCCTTTAAAAAATTCAAGTTAGGCCTTGATCAAAGGTTTCACCCCCATATCACCCTCTTTAGGATAAAAGAAATAAAAGACAAGTCAGCCTTTGAAGACTACTTTAAGAACCTTTACAAAGAGGCTGAAAGACTTGAAGGTATAAGGTTTCCTGTAAGAAAGATTGATTTTTTTGAGAGCAAACTAACCCCTAAAGGTCCTGTCTATAAAATTTTTAAGGAGGTAGGACTAAAGGTATGAAAAAAGACCTTCCCTGTAGCCCATCTTCTCAGTTAGAGGCTTTACAAAATGTTGTTTTATGTGTTTATAAAGGTATCATTAAGCTTGCTTTTAATTTAGCCATCATCATTTTGATCGTAAGTTTAGGAATAGGAATTTTTAAAACCGTCAAAGATCTTACCTTTGTTTTTAGTGAACCCACAGTTAGGGCAAGTTTTAAAGATCTGGTAACCAACGTATTGAGTTTGATAGTGGTACTTGAATTGATAAGGGCTTTTGTAGATTATTTTGAACACGAGGCAGTAAGTATGGAAATCCTGATAGAGGCTTTGATAGCCTTCTTGATAAGAGAGTTTATGATACATCTTTTTGAAGGCAAGGTCACAGGATTTGAAGTTTTTTGGTGGGCTTTTGCCATCGTTTTGGTGGTAGTGAGCAGGTTTATTTTGATAATATACAAGGGAATAAAAATTTTTAAAAAACCTCGGATTAGCTCTTTACAGGAATAACCATGTCGTTGAAACCAAAGTTTTTAATTTTAGTTTTAGTTTTAGTTTTATGTTTTACTTTTGGTTTTGGGACGTTGATTTTGCTTTATGGAACTACCTCTAAACAGAGCTTTTCTAAAGACTACGGAGATGCCCTGGTTATAGGAGCTATAGCTGATGCCAGCGTAATGGTGCCTATGATAGCCACAGATGTTATGAGTCATACGATAGGGGGGCATCTGTTTTTGGGGGTGGTTAAATACGGACCTGACCTTAATCTTGTAGGGGAATTGGCTGAAAGGTATGAAATATCAGAAGATCAAAAAACTTTTACTTTTTATTTAAGAAAAGGAGTTAAATGGAGTGATGGGGTTGAGGTTACAGCAGAAGATGTAGCTTTTGGTTACCGGTTGATTACTGACCCTAAGATACCTACTCCCTATGCCAGCGATTTTCTTGAGGTAGAAAAGTTTGAGATACTTGATCCTTATACCTTTAGGGTTACCTATAAAAGGCCATTTGCTTTAGCTCTGTCTTCTTGGGGTAATTTGGTGGTTCTTCCGAAACATCTGCTTGAGGGGAAGGACCTTGATTATTTAAAAAATGTTTTTGGAAGAAATCCCATCGGTAATGGCCCTTTTACGTTGGTACGATGGAAGACTCAGCAGGAAATTGTTTTAAAAGCTAATCCTCTTTACTATAAAGGTAGACCTTATTTAAACTATCTTATCTATCGTATCATTCCTGACCCTACAACCCTTTTTATGGAACTTCGTTCTGGGAGTATAGATTGGGTTTCCTTAACCCCTCTTCAATACTTAAAACTTCAGAGGGAAAAAGAAATAGAAAAGTCTTTTCATATCTATAAATATCCTGCTTTTTCTTTTACTTACATAGGGTATAACCTGGCTCATCCGATTTTTAGAGACAAAAGGGTAAGAAAGGCTTTGTGTTATGCGATAGATAAACAAAAGATAGTAAAGGGGGCGCTTTTAGGTCAGGGGATACCGGCTTATGGTCCTTATAAACCTGATACCTGGTTTTACAACCCGGCGATAGAAAAAAGTTGTCCCTATGATCCTCAAAAGGCTTTAACCTTACTCTTAGAAGCAGGTTTTAAGAGAAACGAAAAAGGTTTGTTAGAAAGGGAAGGTAAACCCTTTGAGTTTACCCTATTGGTTAATCAAGGTAATCTTCCAAGGCTTCTTGCCGCTCAGATTATTCAACAAGAGCTTTCAAAAATAGGAATAAAGGTAAACATTCGAACTTTAGAATGGACCACCCTTATCCATCAGTTTATAGACAAAAGAAGGTTTGAAGCAGTTATCTTGGGTTGGTCTACTGGCCCAGACCCAGACCTTTACGACATTTTCCATTCTTCCAAAACAGTCTCTCCTGGGTTAAATTTTGTGGGATACGCTAATCCTGAACTTGATCGTCTTTTAGAACAAGGAAGATATACCTTAGATGTAAAAAAACGAAAGAAAATCTATTTTAAAGTACAAGAGATCTTGGCTGAAGACCAACCCTATACATTTCTTTATATACCTATGAGTTTAGAGGCTATAAGTTCAAGGGTTCAGGAGGTAAAAACCTCAGCCATAGGAATAGGGTATAACTTAGAAGAATGGTGGGTTCCTAAAGAAAGACAAAAATATTTGATACCATAAAAAAGAGGTATGAGTATATGAAGAAGATAACGGTAGTAGGAGGAGGAAGTTGGGGAACAGCTTTAGGTAAAGTATTAGCCTCAAAAGACATCGAGGTTTCTCTTTTAGTTAGAAGGGAGGTCGTTTGTGATAGTATCAATAAAGAAAAAGAAAATCCTTTTTACCTCCCAGGAATTAAGCTACCTAAAAAATTAAAAGCTACCTTAGACCCAGAAGAAGCTTTTGGTAATTCTGAGGCTGTTTTTTGGGTGGTGCCTTCTTATGCCTTAAGACATTTGTTAGAAGGGTTAAAATCTTTGGCTAAACGGATAAAATATCATGTTTCCGCTATCAAAGGTATAGACTTAGAAACAGGAAAGACCCCTTATAATATATTAACGGAATTGTTGCCTGAAAGTTGTGAAGTGATGGTGTTGGGAGGACCTTCTTTTGCTAAAGAGGTGGCTAAGGAGCTTCCTACAGCGGTAGTTTTGGCAGGTAAAAAAGAAGAAGAAACCAAAAAGATCCAAGAACTAATCGCCCAGCCTTATTTTAGGGTTTACAGAAGCGATGACCCTCTCGGGGTTGAGATCGCTGGAGCTATAAAAAACGTGATAGCCATAGCTTCTGGAATTTGCGACGGACTTCAATTAGGTCTTAATGCCAGGGCTTCTTTGATAACCCGTGGTCTTATAGAGATGATACGTTTAGGTATCAAGATGGGGGGACAGCCTTCTACTTTTTATGGGCTAGCAGGCCTTGGAGACCTTGTTTTAACCTGTACAGGGGCCCTTTCTCGAAATTATCAAGTAGGATATCGAATAGGAAAGGGAGAGAAATTAGAAGATATCCTGCAAAATTTGAGAGAGGTAGCTGAAGGAGTTAAAACTGCTAAGGTAGTAAAAAATTTAGCCCGTCATTTTAAGATAGAGATGCCTATCTGTGAAGAGGTTTACCATGTCCTTTTTGAAAAGGAAAACCCTCAAAAATGTTTGAAAAGGCTCCTTTCAAGGAGTCTTAAAAAAGAGTTTGAGAACTTGGATATATTATCATAGATGAGGGGGTAAGTATGGAGTTAAAGCTTTTATTACATGTTCCTCAATCTGATAGGTTTGTACCAGCATTAAAAATGGCGAAAAATTTTCTTAATGCCTGTAGGTCTGAAGAACAACCTTTGGTTAAAATAATCGTGAACTTTGAAGGAATAACCGTTTTAAAAGATTTTACCCCTTATACAGACCTTTTTAACGAGCTACTTGATTTAGGAGGAGAGGTTTATTTTTGTGAAAACGCTTTAAAAGGCTTTAACATACCTTTTGAGGCAGTGCCTAAAGGAGGTAAAACCGTTCCTGCTGGTATTAAAGCTTTGGTAGAGCTGCAACAGGAAGGATATGCCTATGTAAGGGCTTAAATGTTAGAAAATAGTTCTAAATACCGAAGGCTTTTTTAAGAGTTTCCAAAAAATCTTCTACCCTTTCTGGTTCTTCAAACTCGAAGATGAAATAAGTTTTTTTGTTTTGTATTTTTATATTAACCTTTGTGCCAACAAGCTTACTTATTTCTTCAGACAGATATAAAAGATTAGGGTCAGGTTGTTTTAATTTTTTGGCTTTCTCTCCTGCTAAAAGCTTGTTAACCAGTCTTTCAGTTTCTCTTACTGAAAGTCCTTTTTGTAGGATAATGTTTCTTACCTCTAATTGTTGTTCTTTAGAACTTAGAGATAGAAGGGCCTTAGCATGTCCTACCGTAAGCTTTTCCTCCATAAGGTCTTGCTGGATTTCTTGAGGAAGGTTTAAAAGCCTTAGCAGATTAGCTACAGTAGTACGGTCTTTACCTACTTTAGCTGCAATCTCTTCTTGGGTATAACCGAACTTTTCTACAAGGTTTTTATAAGCTATAGCCTCTTCTAAGGGATTGAGATTTTTCCTTTGCAGGTTTTCTATCAGCGCAACTATTAAGACCTCTTCATCAGAAAGGTTTTTGATGATGGCAGGGACTTCGGAGAGTCCAGCTTTTTTACAAGCTCTAAGCCTGCGCTCTCCTGCGATACACTCAAACAAACCTTCCCCTTTTTCTCGTACTAAAATAGGTTGCAAAATCCCTGTCTCTTTGATGGACTTAACCAGCTCTTCAAACTCTTCATCTTCTTTATACACCAATCTAGGTTGTAGTGGAGAAAAAAGTATGTGATCTACAGGAATAAACCTTATACCTTTATGGTCAGTTTTTTCTTGTAAAGAGATCTCCTGGTCTATGTCAGGTATTAGTTCAGAAAGCCCTTTGCCAAGTGCCTTTTTTTTCATGTTTCTTATCCTTGAAGCTCAATTTTTTAACAGAGGAGGTATAAACCTTTGGTCTATCATTTTTTCTATTTGATAGGCCAAGCTAAGGAGTAAATCTTCTCTGAAATGAGGTCCTATTATTTGTAATCCTATAGGAAGCCCCTCTGAGTTAAGGCCTATTGGTAGGCTAATACCAGGAAGTCCTGCCAGATTAACCGGGATGGTAAAGATGTCAGAAAGGTACATCTGCAAGGGGTCGGTAATCTTTTCTCCTATTTTAAAGGGTGGAGTAGGGGTTACAGGGGTGATTAAAAGGTCAACCTGTTTAAAAGCCTCTAAAAAGTCCCTTAAAATCAGGGTTCTCACCTTAGAGGCTTTGAGATAAAAGGCATCATAGTATCCGGCAGAAAGGGCATAAGTTCCTATCATGATCCTTCTTTTTACCTCTTTTCCAAACCCTTTGGCTCTGGTTTTTTTATACATGTCAATCAAGTTAGTGCTTTCCACTCTTAATCCATATTTAACACCATCGTAACGTGCCAGGTTTGATGAAGCTTCAGCAGGAGCGATGATATAATAAGTAGCTACTGCATAAGGGGTGTGAGGTAAAGACACCTCTTTAATTTCATGGGTTTTCCTGAGCAGGTTTACCACCTCTTCGATCTTTTGTTTTATTTCTGGGTCCATTTCTGTTTGGAGATATTCTTTAGGTAGACCTATGGTAAATTTAGTTTTTTCGTTTTGATGTATTACTTGTAGGTAGTCTGGTATGCTAACCGCGGCAGAGGTAGAGTCTTTTTCATCCTTTCCTGCGATGGCTTTTAAGAGTATAGCAGTGTCTTCTACGGTTAATCCGAAAGGTCCGATCTGGTCTAAAGAAGAAGCAAAGGCTACCAAACCATAACGGGAGACCAGGCCATAAGTAGGTTTTAATCCTACCACCCCACAAAAAGCGGCAGGTTGTCTGATAGACCCTCCTGTATCAGAACCCAAAGACCCAAGCCCCATCCTTACAGCTACAGCCGCAGCAGAACCGCCAGATGAGCCTCCAGGCACCCTTTCTAAATCCCATGGATTCCTTGTAGGAAAAAAGGCAGAATTTTCTGTAGAAGATCCCATGGCAAACTCATCCAAGTTCGTCTTTCCTATCAACACAGCCCCTTCAGCTTTGAGTTTTTCAACCACCGTAGCTTCATAAGGGGCGATAAAGTTTTCTAAAATTTTGGAAGCACAGGTCGTAGGATAGCCCTTGATACAAATGTTGTCTTTAATAGAAAGAGGTATTCCTAAAAGGCTTCCTTTTTCGCCTTTTTTTCGTTTTTCGTCAGCTTCTTTGGCTTTTGAAAGAGCTTCTTCTTCAAACAGATGCAAAAAGGCTTTGACCTCAGGATCAAACCTTTTAATTTGGTTAAACGTTTCTTCGACAAGCTCAACAGAGCTTATTTCTCCTTTTTCAAGCATCTCCAAAGCATTTTTTATGGTAAACTCTGTTAGGGTTGTGCTTTTCATCTCTCACCTCTCTTGAGTTTATGAAGGAGCTTTCACTACCTTAGGAACTACTATCATGTTATCTTTAACCTTAGGAGAATTAGCCAGCAAACCTTCTATGTTATCGAACGTTTTAACCTCATCTTCTCTATAAGGGGTAGGAAGTTTTACGGCATGAAAGGTAGGTGGTACATCTTGAGTGTCCAAAGTTTGTAAGGTTTCAAAATAGTCTAAAATTTTAGAAAGCTCTTCAGAAAACTTTTTAGCCTCCTCTTCATCAAATTCAAGTCTGCATAAGTGGGCGATTTTAAGGATTTCTTCTAAAGAAATAGGCATATCTTACCTCCTAAAGGTTGAACGCTTGCTTTTTTGAGGTATAAGTATAACCAATTTTTGGCTTTTTTAAAGGCAGAAAAAGGAGGAAAACCTTTCACTAAAAAACTCAGAAGACTTGAAGAAAAAGCGCACCCGGTCCCATGAAATTCAAGGCTTAACCTTTTTTTCCCTAAGGGTATTTTTTCTTCTTTTGAAAAGAAATAGTCGTAAATCTTATTCTTTTTTTGATAACCTGTAATCACCACCTGCTTGCATCCATATTCCAAAAGGGTTTTGGCTGCCTTCTCTAAATCTTCTTCAGTTTTTATCTCTTTACCGGTTAGCAAAGAAGCTTCATAAAGATTAGGGGTAATAAAGTCTAAAAGAGGGAGTAGTTCCCTTTTGACTAAGTCTAAAAATTCTTCAGAAGAAAAAAGAGGATGATTTAGGGTAGCCTTAAGCACAGGGTCATAAACTACTGCTAAAAGTTGCTGCCGATATTTTCTAAGGTAAAAGACAAGTATTTCTAACACCTCGCAAGCCCCAACCATACCTATTTTTACACCGGTTACAGGTAGGTCAGAGAACACCATCTGTAAAGCTTCTTTAAAATAATCTAAATCTATCGGGACCCAGCCTTTAAAAACAGAGGTGTTTTGCAGGGTAAGGGCTGTGGGTATCCCACCTCCTTTTAAACCTAACAGAGAGAAGACCTTAACATCTACTAAAACTCCTGCCCCTCCTGAAGGGTCAAGTCCTGCTAAAGAAAGGACGTACATTTAATCCTCTGCCCTTATTTTCCTATACAAAAAGTCGAAAAGATTTGAGTCAAAAGGTCTTCGGTGGTAACCTCTCCTATGATTTCAGAAAGAGCAGAGATCGCCTCTCTTATTTCTATAGAGATGATCTCAGGAAGGGGGTTAGGTTTTTTAAGCTCTTCTAAAGCGTTTTCTAGATACCTTATCGCCTTTTCTAAAGAGATTTTTTGTCTTAAGTTAGGTACTAACTCAGGTATCTCTGGTTCTTTACCTCCGGTGATTTTTTCAAAGATTTTTTTACCCAAAAGGTCTAAGTTTTTTCCTTCTTTTACAGAAATAGGTAAGTAGTCTTTGACCCCCCATTTTTCGAGTTCTTTCTCCCATGCTTCTAAATAGTTTGGTATTAAGTCTATTTTGTTGATTAAAACCAAGTGGGGGTAGATTTTTACCTCTTCAAAAAGGTTTTTTTCTTCTTCAGAAGGAGGAGAACTTACGTCTACCAAAAACAAGATAAGGTCCGCCTCTTTAAATTTGTGTTTAGCCCTTTCTACCCCTATTTTTTCTATAGGGTCTTCTGTAGCCCTTATACCGGCAGTGTCTATGAGTTTAACCGGAAGTCCCTCGATAGTTGCCTCTTCCTCTAAAAAGTCTCTGGTAGTTCCAGGGATAGGGGTAACGATAGCCCGTTCTTCTTTTAAAAGGGCGTTCATTAAAGAGGATTTTCCTACATTAGGTTTCCCAGCTATCACTAAACTGATACCTTCTTTATATACCTTTCCTTCTTGATAATTTTTGATAAGCTGTTGTAATTCAGGAATAACTTGAGAGTTGATTCTTTCAATAAGTTGAGGTGGTTCCAGTATCTCAAGGTTTTCTTCTGGAAAGTCTATGGCGCTTTCTACCTGAGCTAAAAGGTCTAAGAGATGCTGCCTTATTTGGTTTATCTTTTCTGAAAACCTGCCTAAGAGGGTGTTTAAGGAAAGTTGTAGAGCCTTTTCTGTTTTGGCTGAGATCAGCTCTTGAATCGCTTCTGCTTGGGAAAGGTCAATCCTTCCGTTGAGGTAAGCCCTTAAAGTAAACTCTCCTGGTTGAGCAAGCCTTGCCCCTGCTTTTAAAACAAGTTCTAAGATTTTTCTTAAAATAAGAGTCCCACTATGGGCATAAATCTCTACCACATCTTCCCTTGTATACGTCTTAGGTTTTTGCATGTAAACTGCCATAACCTCGTCTATTACTTTTTCTGTTTCTGGGTCCACAATAAACCCATAGTAAAGTCGATGAGACTGAAAGCTAGTTGTATTTTTTTTTGGTTTAAATATTTGTTTTAAAATAGATAAAGCGGACTCACCGCTTATTTTGATGATACCTATAGCTCCACGACCTAAAGGTGTAGCAATCGCAGCAATAGTATCTTCAGGATAAAGTTTAGGTTGCATAAAACATCAAAGGGGGGATTACCCCCTTATTCAAGGCTCGTTTAAGAGTTAGTCCATTGTAAGATAACCTTTTTTTGTTTTCCTTCACCTTCTACCACAGCCTCTATATTCTTCTCAGGTTTAACTAAGTTAAGGACAATCCTTTCTTCCCTTTGAGACCCAACCTTAATTATCTGAGGCTCTTTGGTGGTTTTTACCTTTTCTATGGCTCTTTTCACTGCAGAGATAAGTCTTTTTTCTCTCTCTAAGTTAATTCCCTCAGGTTTTAAGACAATCTTAGGCCCTACCCCTAAGGATTTGGCTACGATTTTGTTAGTAAGAAACTCCAAAGCAGAGAGTACCTCCCCTCCGTTTTGTACAAGATACTTAAGGTCTTCACCTTTTAACAAGATTTCTATCTGGAGTTTGTCTTTTAAAAGGTTGGTTTGGGTTTCTATTTGAAAGTCGGTGTAGTAAAAAAGGTCTTTTAGAAAAGTTAAAGCTTTGTTAGCTCTTTCAGAGAGCATTTTGTCAGGTTTTAGTTTAGCTTTAATTTTAATTTTTTTGCTGGGCATACCTAAAAGTCCAGAAGAAGAGGTGACTTCTAAAATTTCTAACTCCAAATCTTCTGGCATACACCCTAATTCTTGGCAAGCAACCTCCAAAAGCTGGTCTAAACTTTTTCCCTCAAGCTCTTTCTCTAAAACCATAGTCCCACCTCTCAGATTATTTTTTGGTTAATTTTAAAGTAAAATATTGTTGAACGATCGATAAGAGATTGTTTACAAACCAGTATAAAACAAGTCCTGAAGGGAAGTTTATAAAAAGGATAGTAAAGAATATAGGCATAAAAAGCATAAGTTTGGCTTGCATAGGATCAGGAGAGGAAGGCGTCAACTTTTGCTGTAAATACATCGAAATTCCCATCAAAATCGTAAGCACAGGTATACCACCTAAGTAAGGGATAACCAAGTTCCCTATGTAAAGCCTTTCAGGAGCACTAAGGTCGGTTATCCAAAGCATAAAAGGTGCATGTCTTAATTCTATCGCCATTAATAATACTTTATAAAAGGCGATAAAAACAGGTATCTGAATAAGGATAGGAAGACATCCAGAAAAAGGATTTATCTTTTGAGTTCTATAGAGATTCATAACTTCACGATTGAGACCTTGTGGGTCATCTTTATATTTTTCTCTTAGCCTCTGGATAACAGGCTGTAGTTCTTGCATTTTTTTCATACTTTTATAGCTTATGTGGTTTAAGGGGAAGAAAAGGACCCTTAAAAGCAAGGTCATAATTATGATATCCCACCCAAAATTGTGGGTAAACTGGTGAGTAAATTTTAACACATAAAGTAAAGGTTTAGCGATAAAATCAAAAATCCCAAAGTATAAGGCTTTGGTAAGTAAAGGAAATTCTTTTCGCATTTCTTCTAACTTTTTAGGACCCATATACAGCTTAAACTGATAAGAAGCCACTTCACCTGGTTTAAGGTTTTCAACAGGAACCCAGAGTATAAACTCCTGCACTGTGTCAGTCAGGTTTCTAAAAGTAGCTTTTAGAGAGGCGTTGCTAAATCCCTCAGGAATAACAGCTACCATAAAATAGTTGTCTTCATATCCTAAGTATTTTAAATTTCCTACGTATTCTTCAACCTTAGAATTTTTGAGTTTAACCTCGTTTAGATGATTGGTGTAATAAAAAGGACCTGTAAATACATACTTTGTTCCATCTACAAAGGGGGCAAAGGCACCTCTGAGAAGAAGTTTATCTGTAAGGGTTTGGTTGCTTTGGTTGGTAATTTTGATTTTGAGGTCGATAAAATAAGATTGAGGTTTAAATTTTAGAGTTTTTTCTAAAGATATCCCCTGATAGGATGTGTAAAAAGATAACTCTTTTTCTCCATCTTTTTCTAAAATCACTTTAGAAGGAGAATTGGAATTGTAACCTAAAACCGCAAGCTCTGGTTTGGATTCTAAGTAAACCTCAAGGGGTAAAGAGTAGGATGCTGCAGTTATGAGGTTTACTGGATCCTTTTGGCTTCTGTCTTTAAAAAACTCTTTTAATAAAAACTCGTTAAACCTTACCCCAGAGGTAGTTAGGGTAGCGTTATATTTCGGAGAAACAATGGCATAAGAAGGTAGATTGGATCTTTCAGAAAAGGTAGGATTATTAGGTAGGGTTGGTTTTGAAGATAAGGCTTGAGGTGTTGAGGTATTGTTCTGACTAACCGTTGAATTAGATAAAGTTGAGTTTAAGGTTGTTGGTTCTATAGGAGGAGCAGGAAAAAGTTTTAGATAGATGTAATGAAAGAAAACTATTACCAAAAAAGAAAGGCCTAAAGCAATTAAAATCCTATTATCCATTGAAATTAAATCCTCCTTGCAGGGTTTTTTGGTACTGGGTCGTATCCACCTTTACAAAAGGGATGACATCTAAGGATTCTTTTAATCCCTAAAAAGGTCCCTTTTAAAAGGCCAAATTCTAGGATTGCCTCTTTGGTGTAATCACTACAGGAAGGATAAAACCTGCAGTTTATGTTAAAATATACTGAAAATATGGGAGAAATGAACTTTTGATAGAGGTTTATCAAAAAAATACCCAAAGCTTTCATCTTAACTTTTTAATTCAGCTAGTTTTTCTAAAACCTTAGTCTTAATCTCTGCAAAGCTTAACTCCCCCATTTTCGGATGGGGGATGATTATAAAATCACACCCTTCAGGAAAGGATTCTTTATTTTTCCTAAAAATTTCTCTAATCCAGCGTTTAACTTTATTTCTTTTAGTAGCTTTTTTAATTTTTTTAGAAACTACTATTCCTAACCTTCTTATTCCTAATTCGTTAGGTGTATAAAGTATTAACAGTATAGAATCAACCCATACTTTTTTCCCATATTTAAAAACTTTCTGAAACTCCGAATTTTTGGTTAAACGTTCCTTTTTAGAAAGCCCTTCTTTTTTCAAACTTTTAAAGGTTAATTAAATTTTAAACAGTTAAGCGCCAACGTCCTTTTCTTCTTCTTCTGTTTTTAAGGATCCTTCTGCCAGAACGGGTTTTCATCCTGGCTCTAAATCCATGTCTTCTTTTCATCTTTAAACGACTTGGTTGGTAAGTCCTCTTCATCTCCTTACCTCCATATTTCTAAAAATTATGATATTAACATCTTTTAAAAAATTTTCTACAGGATAAAATAAAAGAAAAATTTCCTATAAAGATAATATGGAAAAACATAAAATCAACCCAGTTTTATCCAGCATTCTTTTAGAAAAATACTACGAAGTTTTAAAACGAAAAGAAAGAGGTCTTTATTTTAGACCTTTTAAGGATAGAACCCCTATTGATTTTGAAAAATACTTGGAAAAGGAAGGATTTGTTATCATTGCTGAAATTAAAAAGGCAAGTCCGTTAAAAGATAATTTTAGAGAGAATTTTAACCCTTTAGAGCTTGCCAAAAATTATATTAAAGGAGGGGCTAAAGCCATTTCAGTTATTACTGAGGAGATTTTTTTTAGAGGTTCTTTAGAATATCTTGCTGCCATAAGGACTATAACAGACCTACCGCTTTTAAGAAAAGACTTTGTCTTAGACCCTATACAGATAGAAGAGGCAAGAGCTTTTGGAGCAGACCTTGTTCTTTTGATAAGTACTATTTTAACCAAAGAAGACCTTAAGGAACTTTTCAAACATACCAAAAAATTAGGGTTAACCCCTTTGGTTGAGGTTCATGACGAAGAGGATTTAGAGAAGGCCCTTTCTGTAGGGGCAACTCTTATTGGGATTAACAACAGAAACTTGAGAACTTTAAAGGTTGACCAAAACCAAAGTTTAGCTCTTTTTGAAAAGATTCCTTCGAGATGTCAAGTAATAGCTGAAAGTGGTTATCATAATCCTGAAGATTTAAAGCCTTTGATAAAGAAAGGGTTTAAAGGGGTATTGATAGGGACTTCTTTGGTTAAGGCCAAAAATCCTGAGAAAAAACTTAGAGCTTTTAGGGAGGTAGTAGATGGAGCTAAAACTTAATTTTGAAAAACTTGGGGGTCTTTTGCCGGCGGTTATTCAAGATTTTAAGACTTCTAAAGTTCTAATGGTAGGATTTTTAAACGAAGAAGCGTTAAGAAAAACCTTAGAGACTGGTTTGATGCATTTTTATAGTAGAACGAGAAATAAGATTTGGCTAAAAGGAGAAACGTCAAAACATTATCTCGTGGTAAAAGAGGTATTGGTTGATTGTGACGAAGATACTTTGCTTTTTAAGGTAGAGCCTAAGGGTCCTGTATGTCATGAAGGATATATGAGTTGTTTTTATAGAAAACTTGGCGAAAAAAATTTAGAAATTATAGAAGAAAAAATGTTTAATCCGGAGGAGGTTTATGGAAAAAAAGCTTAAGTTTGGGATTCCTAAAGGAAGTTTAGAAAAGGCAACTATCGAGCTTTTTGAAAAAGCAGGATGGACGATAGATGTTCATCACAGAAACTATTTTCCTGAGGTTGATGATTGTGAGTTAGAGATGGTAATATGTAGACCTCAGGAAATGAGTAAATATGTAGAACTAGGAATACTTGATGCAGGTATTACTGGAAAAGACTGGATTTTAGAAAATAATTCAAAAGTTGTGGTGGTAGAGGAGCTAATTTATTCTAAAGTAAGTAAGAAACCTGCAAGATGGGTTTTGGCAGTAAAAGAAGGATCAGGGATAGAAAGGCTTGAAGACTTAGCAGGGAAAAAGATTAGTACTGAGCTTGTCCAGTTCACAAAGAGGTTTTTTGAAGAAAGAGGAATTCCCGTTGAAGTGAGCTATTCTTGGGGTGCTACAGAAGCTAAGGTTGTGCAGGGTCTTTGTGATGCCATAGTTGAAGTTACAGAGACAGGTACTACCATAAGAGCTCATGGTTTAAAGATTATTTATGAATTGTTGATTACCTATCCTCAGTTAATAGCCAACGAAAAAGCCTGGGAAGATCCATGGAAAAGAAAAAAAATACAACAAATTGCAGTGTTACTTAAAGGTGCTCTTAATTCTCATAAGAAGGTAGGGCTAAAGATGAACGTGCCTGCTTCTAATCTTGAAAAGATTATTGCGATATTACCAAGTATTACCTCTCCAACCATTGCCCAACTTTATAACAAAGACTGGTATGCAATAGAAGTAATTGTGTCAGAAAAAGAGGTGAGAGACCTGGTACCCAAACTTTTAGAGTTAGGGGCTGAAGGAATCATAGAGTATAGTTTAAACAAAGTTATCTAAACAAAGAATGATTTTAAAAGAGGTACAACATGCAAAGACTACCTTTGTCTTATATAATTCCTGGAATGAAAACTTACGAAGAGGTAGTAGATGTAAACGGGAGAACTCTCTGTGGCAAAGGGGTGGAGCTAACTGAAGAACATTTAAAAAAATTTCAAGAATTTGGAGTTCAGTTTGTTACGGTTGAAGGACTTAAAGTAAAGCTTCCTTGGGAAAAAACTTTAGAAGAAGAGTTAGAAGGTTTAGAAAAAAGGTTTGAAGGGATTTCTGACCCAATTCTACTTAACATAAAAGAAGTGTTAAAGGAGTTTTTGCTGGAAAAATATAAAGAAACTTAGGAGATTTCATGGATCCCTATGAAAAAAGAAAAGAAGTAAGAAGAAAGCTTCGTAAACTGGAAGGATTACCTACTTTACCTCCTATAGTGCAAAGACTAAATGCCATGGTAGAGGACGAAAGGGTTTCTATAGGACAAATAGCAGAGTTGATAGAAAAAGACCAGGTAATAACCTCTAAAATCTTGAGGCTTGCTAACTCAGCTTTCTATGGTTTCCCACGGAGAGTAAGTACTGTTCAAAATGCCCTGATGTTACTCGGTATCAACGTAATAAAGATTTTGATTACCACCTCTTCTATTTTTGAGATTTTACATAAAGAAGATGTAGGATTGTGGGAACATTCCGTTGGGGTGGCTGCCTGTGCTAAAATTCTTGCAGAAAAAGTAGAATTAAAGGAACCTCAAGAAATAGCTACAGCTGGGCTTTTACATGACCTGGGAAGGGTGATAGAAAAGGTAGCCTTTCCGCAGGAATACACTCAGATAGTCGAGCTTATAGAAAAGGAAAAAAAAGAACCTTTAAAAGCAGAAGAGGAGGTTTTAGGAATAAACCATGCTGAAATTGGAGCTTTTTTGATGAGACAATGGAATTTGCCTGAAAGATTGATAGAGGCAGTAGAAGCTCATCATAATCTTTCTAAGGCTAAAGAATTTAAAAAAGAGGCGGCGGTAGTCCATCTTGCTGACGTTTTAATTCATGCAAGAGGTTATGGTGAAAGCCTTTACAAGAAAGTACCTCCTCTTGATGAAAAGGCTTTTAAAATTCTAAAGCTTGATTTTTCTTTTATTAAAGAGTTGTTTTTTAAACTTGAGCCTAAACTTTATGAGCTTAAATTTTTTACTGAAGAACTTAAAAAAGAAACAGAAGTCACGTAAGTTTAATGCCTAAGACCATCTATTTGTTTTTGAAAAAAGATAAAGTTTTTAAAAAATGGAAAGAACAGCTTTTTTCTGAGCTTAAAGATAAATATCTTCTTAAGTTTTTTTATTCTTCCAAGAGTTTGTTAGAAAGTTTTTTGTTTAGACCACCAGATATGATTCTTTTTAACTACGAAAAGGACCCTTTAGCCTTTGAACAAATAATAAGTCTTAAGAAAAATTTTAACCTCACCGGTATTCCTGTTATACTAGTGGTTAATGAGTTAGACTTTGATTTTTTGATAAATAAAGCTGAGGTGGTAGACGATTTTGTAATCATTCACGAGGACTTAAAAGAAGTTATCCTTAGAATAGAATATGCTTTTAAACGAATAGAGAGGATCTCTGACACCAATCCTCTCACCGGGCTTCCTGGGAATACTTCTATTTCTAAATATTTAGAAAAGATTCTTAAAGAAAAACAAAAGGTAGCTATAGGTTATGTAGATTTAGACAATTTCAAGGTATATAACGATGTGTATGGTTTTTCAAGAGGGGATGAGCTTATCAAAAATTTAGCAAGGATTTTAGCCACAACCTTAAATGAAAAGGTAGGCCAAGGATATTTTCTGGGGCACATAGGAGGAGATGATTTTGTTTTTGTGGTTCCTATCGAAAAAGGAGAAGAAGTTGCAAAAGAAATCATCAAAAAATTTGAAGCAACCCTTCCTATATTTTTAAAAGAAGAAGATTTAAAAAGAGGATATTTTATAACCAAAGACAGACAAGGACACTTAGGACAAATTCCTTTGCCTTCGGTTTCTATAGCTTTAGTACCGATTTATCCTAATAAGTTTAAACACTTAGGTGAGATTTCACAGAGAGCGGCTGAAGTAAAAGCCTTGGTAAAGAAGATGCCAGGAAGTAACTATTTTATAGACAGGAGAAAATAAAAAATTTTATAAAAGGGGAGATCTAATGGGAATAGTTTATGACGAGGTCTGGTTTACTACTTCTCGGGAGATAAAAGTTTGCGAAGAGAATATCAAGAGTTTGACAAAAAAGCTTGAAGCTTTAGAAAAAGAGTTAAATGTTAAAGTTTCTGAGTTAGAGGAGCTACAGATTAAAGATAACCCTAAACTTAGGAAGTTATGGCAAACCTATAAAGCTTTAGAGTCAGAAAAACAAAGGTTAGCAGGGCTAAAAGCCTTTATGGAAAAAAGTTAAAACCTTGTATAGGCCTTCTTTAGGTTAAGGAATTTTTTAGACTCTATAAGCTCTGCCTGTTTTTCTTTAAGTAATTTTTCTAAAAATTCTACCAAATTTAAAACAGATTTTAACTCTTCTTGTTTTATGTTTTTTACGTATTTTTCAAAGTTTTGGTCAATTTCTTCATAAATTGTTAAAGCTTTATCTAAATCTTGATTTTTTATAGCAAGTTCTATTTCAATCAGTCTTTCTTTGAGTTTTGAGATTGACATTTAATTTCTTCCCAGGCTTTCTTAAGTTTTTCTAAAACCTCTATACTGTCTGTGATTTTTTTAGCGTCGTTCTGAGTGTTTGCTACAATCAACTCGTCTAAAAGGGTTTGGTATATCTCATTTAGATTTTTGGCAATATCTCCGCCTTTTTCAAGGTTAAGAGAACCTTGTAGATAGGCTATGATATCGGTAGCCTTACCTAAGTTTTCTGCCTTCTTTTTTATATCTTCAGGGTTATTCAGTCCAGACTCTATCACATTTTTAGAAATCTTTAGACAAGAGATGGCTTTACTATAAAGCATGATTACTAAGTCTAAAGGATCGGCATTTTTTACCTGATTTTCTAGGTAGTTGTAAACCATCTTAACCATAAATCCTCCTAATTATTAGAGTTTATTTTGATTCAGACAAAGGTGTGGCAAAACTTTGTAGTTTAGCTTTTAGTTGATCATTTCTATACAATAGTGCTTCTATTTTACTAAAAGCTAGCCTTAACCTGCTTTCTTCTTTAGCTATAGCTTCCTGTAAAGAAGAAATTTTTTTATCTATAAGTTCTATTTGAAGATTTTGTCTGTTTTGGAAGATATTAAAAGCAGAGTTAAGATTGGTTAAAGTTTTAGAGAAGTTATTTTTAAATTCGTAAATCGCTTGCTTTACTTGATCAGGGTTTTTTTCTAATAGGCTGTTTAGGGTTGAGGTGTTTATAGAAAAATTGCCTTCATCATTTACATTGATAATTCCTAATTTTATAAGTGGTTTAAAGTTGTTTAAAAATTGTGTTTTTACTTGGGTAAGCATGGCATTACCTTGAAAAAGTTGCCCTTTGTCGGTGTTAGATTTAATCAAGCTAAGTACAGAGTTTAAGTTGTCTAAAACCTTAGACAATTCAGATGAAACTTGTGAATAATCATCTTTTATAGTTATAGAAGTACTACCTGTTTTTTTTACATTTACGGTTAAACCAGGTAGGAGATTATTTACGGTTGCCCCAGGACTTTCTATGGTATTTGTGCCTATTTGAATCTTAGTATTTTTAGCTTCTTGTAAGGTGGTAAGTCCACCTAATACAGCAGGGAAGTTTCCCTCTATCTGGATGACTGTATCTTGGTCTTGGGTTTCTTTGGTTGAAGCTTCTGGACTTTTTTCCGCAAGCATAAGTTTATAAGAAGTACCGTCATAAAAAACAGAAGCTGTGACTTTGTCTTGGGATTGATTTATGGTATCTACTAGATTTTGAAGGTTTCCACCACCGAAGTTAATGGTAAATGTTTGGTAATCTGTGTTAGAAGTATAGTATTTTAAATTAAAAGTGGTTGCTTCTATAGAACTGGATAAGCTTTCTACCCCTTGGGTGGAAATTCTTGTTTCTGTTTGGGAAAGTTGTAAAACGGTAAGATTTAAAGAAACGTTTGGGGTATCCTTGGTAGCTGAAGCTGAAAGGATTGAACTATCATCTACCACAACACTTTTATTTTTAAACAAATTTTCTACGTTTAAGCTGTCTATTGAAGACTGAGCACTCTTTATGGCTCCGAGTAAATTGGCTATAGCAGTATTTTTAATTTGAAGAGTAGCTTTATCCTGTTGAAGTTTATTAAGGGTTTTTAATTTAGGTTGCAATATACCTTGAACCATCGAATCTACGTCAAGCAGTCCTGTTACGTTGTTTAAGTATAAAGGAGTGTCAGCCATGTTTTATACCTCTTTTTGTAGTAATAAACCTTTTAATTTTTCTAATTTTATATTATCAAAAAGATTTATTTCTCGAAAGTATTTAAGAAGTTTTAAGGTTTCTTCCCATGGAATTTGACGTAAAACTTCCTTGGTTTCTTTGTCTAAAATTTTAAAAATAGGTAAGTTTAACTCTTGGTCTATCTCTACTTTTAATTCTTTGCTTAACGGGTCTAAGCGTTTGTTCAAGGCTTCAATGAGTTTGTTAAAATTCTTCAACGTTTCTTTGAGTTGCTTTTGGTTCATAGTTAAGGATTCTTGGGTAGAACTACCTTTAGAAGGAAAGGTCGAATCATAGGATTTTTTAGGGGAAGAGGTTTGGTCTCGAGGTTTTATGGTAACCTCTTGCGAGGATAAGAAAAAATCAAAGGATTGGCTATCTATCTTTTTTATGTTCATAGACACGCTCCCTTACTTTCTTTCTTAAAAATATTATCGGATAAATTGAAAAAAACTTAAGACCTAAAATTAAAAAATTTTTATAAATTTTCAGGCTGGATAAAAGGATAGAAATTTTATAAAATGCTCTCTTGCAAAAATTTGTTTAAAGGCTATTATTATTTAAATTAATAAACAGCTTCAGTTTTGCCCCCGTAGCTCAGGAGGATAGAGCACGAGATTCCTAATCTCGGTGTCGCAGGTTCGAGTCCTGCCGGGGGCGTTCTTGGTAATTTTAGAATTCATAGTAAACACTTTCATTTTCTAATTTGACAAAACACGAGTTAAGATTAAAATAAAACGGCGGGATAAAATATAAAAATATTATTATTGTTTAATAAGATTTTTCTAAAAGGGGGATTTTATGGTTGGAAAAGAGAAAGGGTTTTTGATGGATCAGCAAGACAAGAAAGTAAGAGAACAATTAGCTAAAATAAAACATAAAATTATGGTAATGTCTGGGAAAGGGGGGGTAGGTAAAAGCACCGTTTCAGTTAATATAGCTGTCGGATTATCCTTACAAGATTTTATGGTAGGGCTTTTAGACGTAGACCTTCATGGCCCAAGTATCCCTAAAATGTTAGGTGCGAGAGATCTGAGAATTTCTAGAAAACCAGACGGAAGGATGGGACCTATCAAATATTCTCCTAATTTAAAGTTTCTTTCTATTGAACCTCTTTTACCTTCCGAAGATACAGCTATTATCTGGAGAGGTCCTATCAAACATTCGGCGATCAAACAGTTTATAGGAGATATAGATTGGGGAGAACTTGATTATTTAGTGATAGACGCTCCCCCAGGTACCGGGGACGAGCCGTTAACTGTTGCAAAAACGATTCCAGATGCCTATGCTTTAATCGTGACTACTCCTCAGGAGGTTTCGTTGATAGATGTTAAGAAGTCTATAAGGTTCTGTCAGAAAATAAAGATGAGGATTCTAGGGATAGTAGAAAACATGAGTGGGTTTATTTGCCCACATTGTGGAAAACCTATCGACCTTTTTAAAAGAGGAGGGGGACAAAAATTAGCAGATGAGTTTGGACTAAGGTTTTTAGGTCGGATACCTGTTGACCCAAGGGTGGTTGACACCGGAGATACAGGGAGACCTATTATTGCTGCTTATCCAGAAAGTGTTACTGCTAAAGCCTTTGAAGAACTGGTTAGAAATATTATAGCTGCTACTGAAGAGATGAAAGAAGATGTGTTAGAAGAAAGATTTATGAGGATTGCTGTGCCGGTGACTACACCGCCTAACAAGATAGAGCCTTCTCTGGAAAATTTCGACATGTTTTTAGTTTATGACATAGAAAACAATAAAATCTTGGTCAAAGATTTAGTAAAGAAGCCTCAAAATCAAGACCTTTTTTCATTTCTGACAGAACAGGTGGCTACCCACATCTTACTTTATGCCCCACCTAAGGAGCTTGCCGACGACTTAGTCAAACAAGGAATAAGAGTTTTGGTGGCTGAAAACTCAGAAGAAAACCCTGACAGTTTGATAGAAGAATACATTAATCAAAAAAGCATGCATTAAAAGTGGAAGTTTTTTATTTTACTTACACCGGATTTTCAGAAGTTGTAGCAAGGGAAATTTCTTCTTTTTTAGGGGCAAAACCTAAAAAAATAGAAACTTATAGATGGCCGTATTTTTTTTGGCTTTTTTTGTCTTTTATTCCATATTTTCCTGTTAAAAGCTGGTTTGAACCACCTCAAGAAGAAAAGATATTAGTTTGTTTTCCTAAATGGACCTTTAACTGTCCTCCTGTAACATATTTTTTAAGAAAAATAAGGTGTAAGCACCTGTTTTTGTTGGTTTGTTATAAAGGATGGGGAGAAGACCATTATAGAAAAATTTACAGGTCTTTAGGGTTAACAATTGCAGAAAACGTAGAAATTTTTTTTATAAACCAGAAAACTTGGCAAAAAGATTTGTCTAAAATTATAGAGATATTCAGGGGAGATGATTATGCCTCATCAAGAGGTATTAGACCAGCTTGAAAGAAAAAACAAAGAACTTTTAGCTTTACTTGAGATCAGTAAAATTTTAAGTTCTTCTTTTAATATGCATCACAATCTTTATCAAAGCTTGAAAGTTCTTTCAGACATTTTGGACATGCAACGAGCAACCATTACCCTTTATGATAGTGAAACTAATACTTTACATATTTCCGTAGCTTATGGACTTACTCCAGAGCAAATGAAAAAAGGGATTTATAAAAAAGGTGAAGGGATAGTGGGGAAGGTTTTTGATACAGGAGAACCTATAGTAGTACCTAACATCGGAAAGGAGCCAATGTTTTTAAATAAAACCGGAGCAAGGTTAACCAAAGAAAATATTTCTTTTTTATGTGTCCCTCTCAAAATAGAGGGAGAGGTGTTGGGTGTTCTTTCAGTAGATAGAATATTTAGCGAAGAAATAGACCTTAAAGAGGATATTAGATTTTTAAACATAGTAGCTACCCTCTTTTCACAATATTTAAAGCTTTATCAAATGTTTAGAAAAGAAAAAGAAGAAAAAGAGAACCTATCTTTAGAGCTTAAGGGAAAATATCAATTTAGGAATCTTATCGGTATTTCTGACAAGATGCAGCAGGTTTTTAAGCTTGCTATTAAAGCTGCTAAGTGTAAGGCTAATATCTTACTGATAGGAGAAAGTGGAACAGGGAAAGAACTATTAGCTAAAGCTATTCATTTTGAAAGTGATCGGGCTAATGGACCATTTGTAGCTATTAATTGTGCTGCTATCCCTGAAACCCTTCTTGAAGCGGAACTTTTTGGTTATAAAAAAGGAGCCTTTACCGGTGCTCTTATCTCAAAACCAGGTAAATTTGAGCTTGCTAATGGTGGAACTATCTTTTTAGATGAAATAGGAGATTTGCCTTTATCTTTACAGGCCAAAATTTTAAGGGTTATTCAAGAAAAGACTTTCGAAAGGATAGGAGATACTAAGTCAATAAAGGTTGATGTAAGGATTATAGCTGCGACCAACAGAGATTTAGAAAAAATGGTAAGAGAAGGGACTTTTAGAGAGGACCTTTATTTTAGATTAAATGTAATACCTATTTATTTACCTCCTTTAAGAGAAAGAAGAGAAGACATTCCTCTTTTAGTAGACCATTTTCTTAAAAAATTTAATCAAGAGTATAACAAGAACGTGCAAATTTCGTCGGAGATAATGGAAAAGTTTATGGCTTACCATTGGCCTGGAAACGTAAGGGAGCTTGAAAATACGTTGGAGAGGTTGGTAGTTTTGGCAGAAAAAGATTTTATTACTTTAGAAGACATTCCTTTTTATATAAGACAAGCTTTTTTAGAAGAGCAAATAAAAAAAGAAAGAGATTTTAAAGAAAAACTTTTACCTGCTCATATAGAGCTTATAGAAAAGAAGGCTATAGAAGAGGCACTTAAAGCATGTAGATATAATCAGACAAAAGCTGCTAAGATGTTAGGGCTTACTAAAAGACAAATAAGTTATAGGATTAAAAAATACGGCATACTCACAAAATAGTTATTTTCATCTTTTGGTTCTAAATATACAATTTTGTTCTTTTGGAACAATTTTGTCATCATTTTCCTTAAAAATTTTTCACTATTTTTGGATGTTGATTAATGGCATACTTCTTGCAATAAAAAAGTAAAATAAATTTTGTGGAGGGAGGGGGAATTATGAGCGTTTATCCAGGTCAACCTAATGCTAGTTCTGCTACAGGTACCCGTAATAGGGTTTCTGACCCGGCACCATACTCTGGTATTTGTTCTGTTTGTTTAGACGGATGTCCGGGCTTTTGTGAAGTAGGCAAGTCCTCTTTTAGAGGAAGAGAGATTCTCTATCCTCAACCTTTTGGAAAAGTTACTGCAGGTGCTACCAAAAAATATCCTGTAGATTACTCTCATCTTAACATTCAAGGTACTTGTGTGGGGGCTGTTGGTATTGAGCCAGACCCGGATAAAGCTACCTTTCCTGCGGTTAATACAGAAAGAGAAATAGGTAGAAATTACAAAATCAAACTTCGTATTCCTATTTTTACCGGAGCTTTAGGTTCTACTGATATAGCTAAAAACAACTGGAATGAATTAGCCATCGGTGCTGCTATTTCTGGTATTATGGTAGTCATTGGAGAAAACGTGGTAGGTATGGACCCAGATGCCGAGTTTAAAAACGGCAAGGTTATCAAATCCCCAGAGCTTGAAAGAAGGGTTAAGGCTTTCAAAGATTGGTATGAAGGTTATGGAGAGGTTATTTTACAACAGAACATAGAGGATTCGAGACTTGGTTCTGCTGAGTATGCCATAGAAAAGTTAGGGGTTAACTGCATTGAAATAAAGTGGGGACAGGGAGCTAAAGACATCGGAGGAGAGGTTAAGCTAAAAACCTTGGAAAGAGCTTTAGAGCTTAAGAAAAGAGGTTATATCGTTGTTCCTGACCCAGAAGATCCTGTTATTCAGGAAGCGTTTAAAAAAGGTGAAATAAAAGAATTTGAAAGACATTCAAGGCTCGGTATGGTAGATTATGATGATTTTATGAAAACTGTAGAATATTACAGAAAGGTTGGTGCTAAGTTTATTTCTTTAAAAACAGGTGCCTATAGGGTTACTGACCTTGCCAGGGCTTTAAGATTTGCTTCTGATGCTGGGATTGACCTTGTGACCATAGACGGAGCTGGTGGTGGTACCGGTATGAGCCCATGGAGGATGATGAACGAATGGGGTATTCCTACTATTTACTTACAGTCTATAGCTTACAACTTTGCTAAAGAACTTGCAGCCAGAGGAAAATATGTGCCTGATTTAGCGATAGCAGGTGGTTTCTCTTTAGAAGATCATATTTTTAAAGCCTTGGCTCTTGGAGCTCCTTTCTTTAAAGCAGTTTGTATGGGAAGGGCTTTAATGATCCCAGCCTTTGTGGGTAAAAACATCGCCAACTGGTATAAAGAAGGAAAACTTCCTCCTGAAATTAAAAAGTATGGTGAGTCCTTAGAACAGATTTTTATCAACACAGAGGTGCTTAAAAACAAATATGGAAAAGATTTTGAAAAAATACCTTGGGGCGCTGTAGCCATGTATACTTTCGTAGAAAGGCTTACCATCGGATTGAAACAGCTTATGGCTGGAGCGAGAAAATTCTCTATCGAATATCTTGACAGAAACGATTTGGTAGCCCTTACCAAAGAAGCTGCCGAGGTTACTGGTATTCCCTATGTGATGGAAGCAGATATGGAAAAAGCTTATGAAATTCTTTTAGGATAGGTTGAAAGATCATCGATCTTTTTGGAGTATTAAATTTTTAAAAGGGAGGTAGACAAATTTTTTTGTCTACCTCCCTTTTTTGTTAAAGGTTTACTTTTTTTTATTTTGCGGTTTAATTATTAAAAATTATTAATCTTTAAGGAGGCTCTTGAAGATGTTATTCGATAAACCCAGGGATAAAAAGGATGTTCAAGAGCTTATTAAACAACACAACGTTAAGTTTGTTAGTCTATGGTTTACAGACATTTTAGGTCAGCTAAAAAGTTTTACGGTTGCAGTAGAAGAGTTAGAAGCAGCCTTTGAAGAGGGTATGGGGTTTGATGGTTCTTCCATTCATGGTTTTGCAAGGATTGATGAATCAGACATGATAGCTATACCTGACCCTTCAACTTTTGCCCTTTTACCTTGGACTTCTCCTGAGAAAACCACTGCCAGAATGTTTTGTGATATTTATGAGCCAGGTGGTACTCCATATAAAGGTGACCCAAGATATATATTAAAATTGAACCTTGAAAAAGCCGCCAAACTTGGTTACACCTTTTACATTGGTCCTGAGCTTGAGTTTTTTTATTTCAAGTCAGATAAATATCCTGAGCCTTTAGATGAGGCAGGTTATTTTGACTATTCTTTAGATGCTGCTGAAAACATTAGAAGAGATACTATTCTTACTTTAGAAAAGATGGGTATAAAGGTTGAATATTCCCATCATGAAGTAGCTCCTTCTCAACATGAAATCGATTTAAGATATGCAGAAGCCTTGACGATGGCAGACATAGTTATGACCTATAGGGTAGTGGTTAAGGAAATAGCTAAAAGATATGGTGTCTATGCAACCTTTATGCCCAAACCTCTTTTCGGAAAATGTGGAAGTGGAATGCATACTCATCAATCTCTTTTTGTAGGTGATAAAAATGCCTTTTTTGATCCTAAAGATCCTTTTTATTTGTCTGATGTGGCCAAACATTATACCGCAGGTCTTTTAAAACATATAAAAGAGATAACCTTAGTGCTTAACCAGTGGGTAAATTCTTATAAAAGGCTTGTGCCTGGTTATGAGGCACCTGTTTACATCTGTTGGGCAAGAAGAAATCGGTCCGCACTTATAAGGATACCACTTTACAAACCAGGGAAGGAAAAAGCCACCAGGATTGAGCTTAGGTCTCCTGACCCTGCCTGTAATCCTTATCTGGCATTCGCTTGTATGTTAAATGCAGGTCTAAAAGGAATTAAAGAAAAATATGAATTACCTCCACCAGTAGAGGTTGATGTATATCACTTAGACCCGGAGGAAAGAGCGGCTTTAGGAATAGATAATCTGCCAGGAAGTTTAATAGAAGCTATAGAATATGCTGAAAAAAGTGAGCTTCTTAGGGAGACCTTGGGAGAACATACTTTTTATAATCTTATAGAAAGCAAAAAGAAGGAATGGGATGAATATAGAATACAGGTGTTTCCTTATGAGTTAGAGAAGTATTTACCTATCCTTTAGAGAGGGAAGAACTCTAATGGATAAACTAAACATAGCGTTGATTCAAATAAACCCAACTTTAGGAAATTTTGATTACAACCTAAACAAAGTTTTAGAAGTTTGGAGGCAAGTTGACGGGCATTCTCACATAGTAATTTTTCCAGAATTTGCCCTTTCTGGTTTTTTCCCAGCAGACCTTTTTTTCGAAACAGATTTTTTAGTAAACTTAAAACAAACCATACAAAGGTTGGTAAAAGCTTCAGAAAACTTCAATTCCACCATTATTATAGGTACTCCTTACTTTGACCGAGGACTGTTTAACAGTGCTTTAATAGTAAAAAAAGGGACCATATTAGCAGGATATCATAAACGCTGTTTAGATGAGGCCTTTAATGAAGGAAGGTATTTTCAGCCAGGGGTTAAACCCCTGGTCATAAACTTTAATACATTTAAGATAGGAGTTAGCATAGGTTGGGATTGCTGGAAAGAAAACGGATGGTTTCATTTTTACAACCAAATGGATGTGGACCTCTTGATAAACTTAGGGGCTTTTCCTTATTATCAAGGCTCTTTTAAAGAAAGAGAAAAGGTATGTCAAGTTTTAGCTCAGAGATTTAACGCCTATGTAGCTTGTGTAAATCTAATAGGTGGACAAGAACGTTGGGTTTTTGACGGAAGAAGTTTTGTAGTAGACCCTTACGAAGAAACAGTAACCCTTCTTTCTGGATTTGAAGAAGATTTTTGCATTTTATCAATAGATTATGACACAATCTTGAGAAAAAAACTGTCTAATGTTCAACTAAAAAAAGAAGAACCTTGTGAGTATTGCTTTTTTGATGAGGTTTTTCTGGAAGACAGAAGAAGGCTCTTGAGTTTTAAAGGAAAAATAGAGGCTAAGTTTTCTGAAGAAGAGGAAGTTTATAAAGCTTTAGTTTTAGCTTTGAGAGATTATGTAGAAAAAAGTGGTTTCAAAAAGGTTGTTTTAGGACTTTCTGGAGGGATTGATTCTTCTCTAGTAGCTTGTATAGCCGTTGATGCCTTAGGTCAAGATAGAGTGGTTGGAGTTTTTATGCCTTCCCCCTTTACCTCTAAAGAAAGTAAAGAAGACGCTATGCAATTGGCTCAGAATTTAGGCATAGAGTTTTTAGAGTATCCTATAGATGAGGTTTTTGAAATTTTTAGAAAAACTTTTGGTTATCCTGAGTTTGACGTGGCAGACGAAAATCTTCAAGCTCGTTTGCGAGCTAATATTTTATTTTATCTTTCTAACAAAAGAGGATATTTAGTTCTTTGTACCTCAAACAAAAGCGAGGCAGCGGTTGGATATGGGACCCTTTATGGAGATATAGCCGGAGGGTTTGCTCCGATAGTAGACGTTTATAAGACTATGGTTTACAGGCTTGCTAAATACAGAAACAGTTTGAAACCTGACATTCCAGAAAGGGTTTTGTTAAAAGTCCCTTCTGCGGAACTACGTCCAGGCCAAACTGACTATGAAGTTTTACCAACTTATGAAATCCTTGATCAAATTTTAGAGCTCTATCTTGAAAAAAAAGCTTCCGTTAACTCTATCATAGAAAAAGGTTTTGAAAAATCAGTGGTAGAAAAGGTTTTATCCATGGTTAAAAAGGCAGAGTTTAAACGGAAACAAGCTCCTTTTGGTCCTAAGGTTACCAAAACTTCTATGGTTGCAGACAGAATTTATCCAGTGTTTTAAGTTTTTCTCAAAACTTCTGATTTTTATGCCCCTTTCTTTGAGGTTTAAATTTCCCGACAGGAACTTATAATCATTTATAATTCCCTCATCCTCTACCTGTTCTTTTAATATTACCCATCGGGTTAAAAAATTTTCTAATATAGTGTTTATTTAATTGTGTCTACCAATTTTGGGTAAGAAGACTCCCTCCTAAAATTAGATATCGCTTCTTTAAATCCAGGTAAACTCCTACCCCTGTATCTCTCGTTCATCTCCAACAATACCAAATATACCACCTTACAAACTGAATCCACTCCTGAAAATACCTCTATCACCTTAGCCCTCTTTTTTCATCAAATAATTTATCACCGAAGAACTGTAATACTCAGAATCAAGCGATACATGTACTATCCTCTTTACCTCAGGCAAAACCTCAAAAGCCGCTTCTATCGCCCTTAAATGCCCATCATGTCTATTCCTATCCTTAAATTCATGATAAACTATCAATGGTATCTCTTTAAAGGCCGTAATAATAGGTCTATATCCACGAAACCCCTTGTAAGTCATCTTGGCTGTCTGCTTTTCTGCTTGTATAATCGTAGGGTCAGACCATGTAGATCTTCTACATAACGGCCTCCACCGATAAGGATAAGAAGGATAGGTTGAATATATTGTTTAGGCGTTGTACCCTCTGTTTGAACCAGGTAGAGGCATATGTTGACACTTGTCAAGAGAATTGTGTCTCCTTATAAAATCTCTTTACAAACATTTGCCTCAATTCGTATAAAGCAGACTTAATTAAAGGAAGTGGTTTT
>NZ_JASUTP010000041.1:0-6888 GCF_030445475.1 Thermodesulfobacterium sp.
AACCACAAAAAGGTAATCCTTAAGTTCAGCCTGTTTTTTTATAACCTCTCTTATCTGCTGGTCTACAGATATGTCTTCTCCTTCAAACAGTTTGTACTGAAGATCATAGGTAAACACAAACGGGCAGGACCATTCTACAGGATCCTCAAGTTCTAAGACCTTATGAATAAAAACCGCCTCTTCATCAAGAATTTTGTCTCCTACCTTGACAGGCACTTTGCCTATCAACTTCATATAACCAACTTTACTTCCTTTTTCTTTCAGGTTTAAAGCAAGGCCTAACGCTAAGACGTTTCTTCCGGTAAACGGTCTGTTTGATACCAAAAATATGGATTTCATCTCCTTACCCCCTTGTTCCTTATCCTTTTTAATTATATTATGCCTTTTAATAGTACTTTTGACAACTCTCAGGATCATAAAATACGTTGAAATTTCTTAAATCAATTTTAAAATAATATTTATAAAAAGCTATTCAGGAGTCAAAGATGGAAATAGTGATTTTAGGTCATCCAGCCTTAAGAGAAAAAGCCTTACCTATAGAAAACATAGATGGAGAGATCAAAAGCCTCGTAGAACAAATGGCAGAAACTATGTATAAAGCTAAAGGTCTTGGATTAGCAGCTAATCAAGTAGGGGTATTAAAAAGGCTGTTTTTATTAGATGTTTCACAAAAAGAAGGAACCCCAAAGTTAGAAATTTATATAAACCCTGAAATTTTACACGCTGAGGGATACACTACCTATGAAGAAGGATGTCTTAGTATCCCTGGATATTATGCCAAGATAGAAAGACATGCCAAGCTTTATGTTAGGGCGTTAGATTTAGATGGTAATCCATTTGAAAGAGAACTTGAAGGGTTACATGCCATAGCCTTTCAACACGAATATGACCATCTAGAGGGGATACTTTTTATAGACAGGTTGTCTCCTTTAAAACGTAGCCTTTTTCAAAAATGGTGGAAAAAGAATCAACCTAGGAAATAACCCTAAAAGTTTCGATAAAAATGGTTTCTCCTTTTTGATTTAATCTTACGAAAGCCCCTTCAAGTTTAAGTTTCCCGGTTTTTTCTACCTCTAACTTTCTTGGAACCATGGTTAAATACATTTCTAATGCTTGGTCTATTTTCATACCTATGATACTTTCTACTGCTCCACACATCCCTACATCGGTTATATACCCAGTATTCTGAGGTAAAATCCTGGCATCTGAGGTTTGAACGTGGGTATGAGTACCAATGACTACAGAGACTATTCCGTCTAAAAAATAACCCAAGGCTATTTTTTCTGAGGTGGCTTCAGCATGAAAATCAACCAAGATAAACGGCGTTTCTTTTTTTAATTCTAAAGCTAATTTTTTACCTACCAAAAATGGATTAAGTAAAGGACGCATAAATATGCGTCCTTCAAGGTTAATTACTCCTAATTTTAATTCTTTTTTAGTATATACAGTCCATCCCTTCCCTGGAGCTCCTTCCCCGTAGTTAGCAGGTCTTATTACTCTTTCAGACTTATTAAGATAAGGGTAAAATTCTTTTTTCCAAACATGATTGCCTGAGGTTAAAACATCTATACCATAAGAAAAAAGTTCTTCAGCTACTTTTTCGGTAAGACCATATCCACCCGCAGCATTTTCTCCGTTAGCTACCACAAAATCAGGTTGATATTTTTTAACCAACTCTGGCAGAAGATCTTTAACCGCTTTTCTTCCGGCACTACCTACGATATCTCCTAAAAACAAAATTTTTATTTCTTTAACCTCTTCCATAAATTCATCCTGTTAATTTTTATTTTGCGTATTCTATTACTCTGGTTTCTCTTATCACTGTTACTCTAATAATCCCTGGATAGGTTACTTCTTTTTCGATTTTTTGTGCAATTTCTCGAGCTAATACATAAGCTTGTTCGTCTGTAATCTTTTTATCATCTACTATAACCCTAATTTCTCTTCCTGCCTGAATAGCAAAAGCTTTTTCTACTCCTTCAAAAGAGTAAGCAATAGATTCTAACTCTTTTATTCTTTTAATATAAGCCTCAAGAAGCTCTCTTCTTGCACCAGGCCTTGCCCCTGAAATAGCATCAGCTATCTGCAAAATGATCCCTAAAAGACTATTTATAGGGACATCTTCATGATGAGAAGCAATAGCATTTACGATTTCCTCATCTTCTCCATATTTTCTCGCAATTTCAGCCCCTATTAAAGCATGAGGACCTTCTAACTCATAAGATGCCGCCTTACCTATGTCATGCAGTAAAGCAGCTCTTTTAGCTTTTTTTACATCTATACCCAGTTCTCCTGCTAAAGCTCCACAAATAATAGCTGTTTCTATAGAATGTTGAAGCACGTTTTGACTATAGCTTGTCCTATATTTAAGCTTTCCAAGCATTTTTACTAATTCTGGATGAAGACCATAAATCCCCAATTCAAAACACGCCTTTTCTCCTACCTCCACTAGATGTTGCTCCATTTCTTCTTCTACCTGTCTAACCACTTCTTCTATTCTTGTAGGATGAATCCTTCCGTCTGCTATAAGCCTTTCTAAGGCTATACGAGCTATTTCTCTTCTAAGGGGGTCTACACAAGAAAGAACTACCACCTCAGGGGTATCATCTATCAAAAGGTCAACTCCTGTTAAGGTTTCAAAGGTTCTTATGTTTCTTCCTTCTCTTCCTATAATTCTACCTTTCATCTCTTCGTTCGGAAGTTGAACCGTAGAAACAGTTTTTTCGGTTACAAAAGGTATGGCTGCTTTAGCCACTGAATAAGAAAGAAGTTCTTGGGTTTTTCTTTTAACCTCTTCTTTTATTTCATTTTCTATCTTCATTATTAGTTTTGCCTTTTCTTCTATCAATTCTTCCTCAACTCTTTTAAGAAGTATTTCTTTAGCCTCTTTTTCAGAAAGTCCGGCTATTTTTTCAAGTTCTTCCCTTGCCTGATGATATAATCTTTCTATTTCATGTTTTTGTTCTTCTAAAGATTTTTTAAATTCTTCTATCTCTCTTAGTTTTTTTTCTAAACCTTCTTCTCTTTTTAATAACTGTTCTTCTCTCTTAAAAAGATCGCTTTCTTTTTTAGAAAGGTATTCTTCTTTACTGGCAATTCTTTCTTCTTTTAAGATTACTTCTTGAAGTCTTTTATTAAACTCTTCTTCTAATTTTTGTTTATGAGACAAAATCTGTTCTTTAACTTTGAGTTCCGCCTGTTGAAGCCTAAAATTAGCCTCTCTTTCTGCCTTCTCTAAAACTTCTTTAGCTTTTTTTTCTGCCTCTTTGATGATTTCTTCAGCAGTTTTTTGAACCAAAAGGTTCTTTTTCTTCTGGAAGTATAAATAGACCCATAATATGGCTATTCCCAATAAACTACCTAAAATCAAGCCTAAAACAAGACCCATAAGACTCCTCCCTTATATATGATTTTTAAGGAGGAAGGAGAAAAGAAAAATTTAAAAAGATTTAAGGAAACCCCAGGGTGCCGTGGGAGCTCCCTGCTCCAAGCTCTTATTCTAAAAACTTTAGGGGTGGGGTCTGGCTAGTCTTGGATGCTCTTAACGAGCAAAAGACCCCAGATCCACCAAACCCCAACACTCTTTTAATGTTAGCTTGGCAGGGCTCTACTCTCTTCACGAACACCCCAGGGATGGTTTTTCTTGTTCTAAAAACTCTCCCAGTTTTAAAATTTGTCCCCTAAGGTATTCTTCTAACTCTTCTTTTTCTCTTTTAAGCTTTACATAATCATGTGCTACCTGTAAAAGTAGCCAAACCGCCAGCTTAAAAGTAGGAACTTTTTTAATCTTCTCTACCTCTTTCTTTTTTTCCTCTAAATAACCAAGCACCTCTGTTATTTCTTCTTCCGAGATATGAGCTCGGAAGGTAAACCTTTGCCCTAAAAACTCAAAAACTACTTCTTTTGAATTTAACATAGGCTTTTACATCTATCTTTAAAATCTATATTTGGGAGAGTTTCTCTATCAAACTACCAATTTTTTCTTTTAAAACCTTTCTTTCCTCCTCCCTCCTTTCTATTTCCTCTATAAGTCTTGCATTTTCCTCCTCTTTGGTTTTTAGTTTATTTATAAGCTCCTCTTTTTCATTCCTAAGTTGGATTACCAAAGCAATAAGTGCATCTATTTTTTCTTCTAAATTAGCAATTTCCTGAAAAGCCATTTATTCTGACCTCCCTCTTCATTTAAATTTTTACTCTGTCTTATTTAAAAATAAAATATATTTTCAGGTTTTGTCAAGGGAAAGAACCTTCTTACTCTATAGAATTGACAAAATTTTTAAGTTTGATAGAATTGAAAAATAAAAAATTTGAAAAAATGTCAAAAAAAAATCAAACCTTCCCTTCAAAAGAACTTTTAGAAAACTCCTTTTTGGCTGATCTTCACATCCATTCCAAATATAGCAAAGCTTGTAGTCAAAAAATGGAAATCCCCCAAATAGCTCAAATAGGCCATAAAAAAGGGCTTTCGTTGATAGGTACAGGGGATTTTACTCATCCTGCTTGGTTTAAAGAACTTAAAAATTGGCTTGAGTTTGACCCATCTTCAGGCCTTTTAATTTTTAAAAACCTACCTGAAGGCCCTAAATTTATCCTTACTTCTGAGGTTTCCTTGATTTTCTCTCAAGGAGAGAAAACCAACCGAAGGGTTCATCTTATCCTTATAGCTCCTAATTTTGAGGTAGCTGAAGAAATAAATCTTTATCTTTCTAAACTTGGATCTCTAACGGTAGATGGAAGACCTACCTTCGGAATTTCTTGTAAAAAACTGGTGTTAGACCTGATGACAATCTCAAAGGAAATAATGGTTATCCCTGCTCATGCTTGGACCCCATGGTATTCTGTATTTGGGGCTTTTTCAGGTTTTGATAGCCTTGAAGAAGCCTTTGAAGAAGCTACCCCTTATATTTATGCAATAGAAACTGGACTTTCTTCAGACCCAGAAATGAACTGGCGAATTTCTAAGCTCGACTCAATTACTCTTATTTCTTGCTCTGATGCCCATTCTCCTGCTAAATTAGGAAGAGAAGCTACCGCCTTTTTTTACCCTCTCACTTATGAAAACATCTATTTTTCGATAAAAACAGGAAAGATAGCATTTACCATAGAATTTTATCCTGAAGAAGGAAAATACCACTTTGACGGCCACAGAAATTGTAAAGTCAGCCTTTCTCCAAAAGAAGCAAGAGCTTTAGGCCTCAAATGTCCTAAATGTGGCGAAAAAATTACGATAGGGGTTCTCCATCGGATAGAAGACCTGGCTGACAGAGAAGAGGGCTATATCCCTCCTAACAAACCTCTTTCAGTACATCTGGTACCTTTAATTGAGATACTAAGTGAAGTTTTTAATCTTTCTCCTACTTCTAAAACTTTAGGCAAACTTTACGAACAATATACCTTGCTTGCGGGAAGTGAATTCAACCTCCTTTTAAAATTGTCAAAAGATGAATTAGTTTCTCTTTTACCTGAAAAATTAGCAGAAGCCATCCTCAAGGTACGAAAAGGTGAGGTATTTGTTAAACCAGGGTATGATGGAGAATATGGAGTGGTAAAGGTCTTTTCTAATTTTGAACCAGAAGAACCTTGCCTCAAACAACAATCTCTTTTTTCTTTTTGAAAGTTTTACCTCTCAAACTTGCAATTTTTACAAATTTTTTACTTTTTACAAAATCAAAATTTAATTACCTTTTATTTTCTTATGAATTTTTATTAAAAATCAAACCACTTATCTTTAGATTCTTTTAAGTATTTTAGGCATATTTTTTGTTTTAGAAGATTTAAAAAATAACTGCAGGAGGTAGAAGCTTATGAATAAAAAGTTGAAATTTTTTGTCTTAGGATTTTTAATACTTCTTTTATTAAGCCCTTTAGGATTAAAGGCAGAAAACCTTAAGCTGGGTGTCTCTTTTTCCGAGGACAAGATAACTCATTTTTATTTAGCAATAAGTAACTATTTTCAAGTCCCTAAGGAAAAAATTGTTATTCTAAAAAAAGGTTCTCTCATTAAGGAAGAAGAACTTCCCTTAGTTTTATATTTAAGCCAAAAAAAGAAAGTAAGCCCAGAGTTTATCATAGAGCTACGTAATCGAGGCTATAGTTGGTATGAAATTTTTATTTATTTAGGTCTTAAACCAGAAAAGGAGTTTGAAAAATGGGTTGTAATCTATCAGCCTGCTTATGGTCCCCCTTATGGAAAGGCTTGGGGATACCATAAAAAACATCCCACCCGTAAAATAGTTTTTACTGATCATGACTTGATAATATTATCTAACGTCCATTTTATGTCAAACTATTATCAAATAAACCCTATAGAAATAAAACAAAAGTTTGATACACATCGAGATATCCTAATACTACATGAACATTTATTTAGAAAAAAACATCGAATAAAAAGTAGATAACAAAATTAATCCCCCGGAAGATAGTTTTCCGGGGGTAAATTTTTAAATTTTTAAATTAACACCCTTCTACTTTTTTCTTAGCACCAGCGGGTTTATTAGCCTTTTCGTCTTTCTTAGCTTCTTTCTTTTTAGCCTTCTTTTCTACCTTTTTTTCGGTAGCGGTAGCATTAGCCTTAGCACCATCCTGTTTAGCAGTCTGTTCAGCTGCAAAAACAGGAGAGGCTAAAAGGGCTAAAGCAGCCATCAAACCTAATACTTTTTTAAACATACCTCATCCCTCCTATAAAATTACTTCTTTTCAGCAGGTTTTTCAGCAGGTTTCTCGGCTGGTTTCTCAGCTGGTTTCTCAGCGGGCTGAGCGGGCTGAGCTGGCTGACCAGCGGGCTGAGCGGGCTGAGCTGCAGGCTGAGCTGGAGCCTCTGTCTTAGGTGCTTCAGGCTTTGGTGCCTCTTCCTTCTTCTGCTGACATCCTGCTAATCCAATCACACCA
>NZ_JASUTP010000042.1:0-6815 GCF_030445475.1 Thermodesulfobacterium sp.
TTCCAGGAGGGCATTTTATCAAATTTTCACTAAATTCAACCCTTTTCTTTAAATCCATCTTTACCACCAATCCATACACAAAATTTATAATACTACCTTATAATCTTTCATAGGTCATAAACTTTTTTATTTTAAATCTCTATAAAGTTCATTTTATTTAAATGGTCAAGGTCTTCACAAAACCCACAGTAGATGATTTTACTTATGAGAGCTACATCTTTAATCTTTACTGCTAAAAGTTTTTGATCCAAAGTCTGAAAAACATAAGAATTTCTATAAAACCAAAACTTTTTACATAGAGAGTTTTTGTTAGGACAAAAGTCAAGGTCTACAGAAACTGAGGTTTTTTTAGAGGCAGTCAGAAAGACTAAATAAAAAAACTCTTTGGATTCTTCAGCTTCTTTCCATAAAATAGCAGGGCGCTTTTTCTTTTCATGAGTAACACCAAGTTTTACCTTTAATAGTTTTTCTAAATCAATAAGCTGAGGATAATCAATCAAAACTAAAAACTTTTCGTTTGAAGGAAGTACCGTTATAAAATTTTGTAAAGACCCTATCCTTTTCATCTTAAAAACAAAATTTACTGATAATTAGTTTATATTAAAAAATAATTGTATTAAAAATTGAAAATTTTTCAACTCGTCACACGAACCCAATTTTGCCCTGAAAATTAAACTAATTCCATTCAATGACATTCTACTTTTTCTTTCTTAGCTTTTTTCTATATTAAGGGGGATGAGTGTAGAAGATAGTAATAATGTTAGCGTTTTTAACCCGAGGGAAGCTTGTAACCCTTTAAAAATTTTAGGTGTTATACCTAAAACATCATTCTACAAAAAATTACAAAAATTATAGAGTAGGTTTTTACAGCAGACATAATTTTACCATGTTATAAGGCATACCTCCATCGATCTTAGAAATATTTATAATCTCAGTTTTTTAACAATAACTTTTTTGTTTACTGAACTTAAAGATTTTGCTCCATAGTTTTTCTTTTTCTTTGTTGTTCCTTCTGTTCGGTTTGAAGTACTTTGTTCCAAAAGTCTTTTTTGGCATAGATCAAGGTCATGGTAAAACTTAGATGAGGAGCATCAAGAATAATTATAGAGTTCCCGCTGATGAATTCAGCATATCTATCTCCCACAAAGGGAACCCGCGATTTAACAAGTTTATACTTTCCCCGCAGGGATTTGAAAACCTTGTCCCAGTAGTAGTAATGCTCTCCAAATTTACCCTTTGGGAACTTCATGATCACTGCTACAAGCAGTCCCCTTTCGTCAAAGATAGCTGTTGCCGAATTCAACCCTTCTACGTCAGTTTTTGAGGTATCAATTTCATACATCTCACCGTTTGAGTATGCGTTTATACCTTTTTTAACGGCAGAATATTTATTCTTCAAGTCGGAGATAGTGGCTTTGCCAAGCGTTAGCCCAAGCGGACTTGGGTCATTACTGGCAAGAAGAGGTGTGGCAAATAAGAAAAGAAG
Organism: Thermodesulfobacterium sp.; assembly: GCF_030445475.1. Classification (NCBI taxonomy): domain Bacteria; kingdom Pseudomonadati; phylum Thermodesulfobacteriota; class Thermodesulfobacteria; order Thermodesulfobacteriales; family Thermodesulfobacteriaceae; genus Thermodesulfobacterium; species Thermodesulfobacterium sp. Next base: position 1,487 of record NZ_JASUTP010000042.1, read on the forward strand.
CAAAGCTTTGATCAAACCCAAAATCCTGTCACAATTCCTCATCGTTCCTTCCTCCATCTTTTACTGTTTACTTTCTTTAAAATAACCGTTTAACACTACATAGCCAACAAGCCAGTTCCCATATCTTGAGAAGTAAAGCCTTTTGTCCTTTGTGCCCATTGCGTCAAGAATGGTTGCAAGTAGCTCCGTTCCTGCAACTAAGTTCTCTTCTGAAAACACATCCCTTACCTTCATAACTTCCTTTTTAGCCCTCTCTTGATCTTCTTTTGGAACTTTTCCGAGATCTGGAGAAAATACCTTCTGTGGTGCTTGACTTAAACCCTTCCTTAATCCCTCAAGGTCCTTGATACTAATTTTAACATAACTTTCTTTCACACTCTCAGGTTTTTTCAAGCTCACCGTTGCCCACACGATGCCTCCCAGAAGAAATACATCACGCCTTCCCTTAAAAGCTGGATACCGCCCAAACTCTTTTTTAAGTAGTGGTTTGACTTCACCGTCAAGCACTTTCTTAAGAGCTGCCCTGAAGTTTCCATTCAGCGTCTTGGCTTTTTCAGTAAGGGTAACTGTCCCGTAAGGTATCTCAACGCTTCTAACTGTAAGCTTCTCTCCTGTCTTCTCAACATAACCTATTTTTGTGTTTCCACTTCCGATATCGAGAACTACCGAAGTATAGTAGTATTTTTCAGGTACAGCTCCAGCAATACTGTAAAGCACCTCTTCGTCTTTGCTCAGTTTTTTAAGAATGTAACCGGTTTTTTCCTTAACCTTTGCGGAAAGCTCATCAAAGTTAGAAACCCCTGAAACGGCACTGCTTGCAACAAGAAATATTTGCTCTTTCGGGACACCCTTTGCTTTAAGCTCTGCCAGTAACTCTGCAACTGCTTTAACCGTATCCTCTATACCTTCAGGAGAAAACCTCCCTGTTTCCTTTACTCCGGAAATGATGGTGGTGTTGATGTTTCCCCGATAGATTTCTTTTAAATCATAGAGCTCGCCGTCTCCAAGCTTGATTTCATAGGCTAAAGCCTTTACACCCTTTGAACCAACCTCAACCCCACCATAGACAGCCTGAGTTACCCTTTCAGGTATATCAAGTGATGCCAGAGAGAAAATAGTGTCCTCTATGCCGCTTTCTGCATTTATTGTTTTAAAGATATCTAAGGCTTTGTTCAAATACTCCCTGGCAAGTTTTTTATCTCCTTTATCTCTATAAAGCCATCCAATGTACTTATAGGCAACACCTTCCCAGTATTTATCTCCTATCTTTTGAACCCTCTTTAAGCCATCAAAGAGATAATATTCGGCATTTTTAAAATCTTTTAATGCTCTATAAGTGTCCCCAAGGTTTAGCTCGGTTGTAGCAAATCCATGATAGTTGCCATATCGTTCATCAATATCAAGAGCTTTTTTAAAATATTCTATCGCCTTGCTGTAATCCTTTTTCTCAGAATAGATAAGAGCGATATTGTTGTATGTTGTTGCTTTTTCTTTTTCATCCACCGAAAGTTTTAAGGATTCATTATAGTAAAAAAGGGCCTTCTCAAGATCTCCTTTTTTCCGATAGATTCCGGCAATATTGTTTAAATTACTGCTTTCTCCTCTTCTATTTCCTGTTTCTTTAGCCAGTAAAAGAGCTTTATTATAGTAAAAAAGGGCTTCATCTAATGAGCCTTTACGGTAATACGCACGGCCTAATTGGTTATAAATTGATGCTAACTCGTTTTTCTGACTTGTGTATCTTTCTGCGTTTTTTAAATAAGTAATAGCAAGGTCAAACTCTCCAGTTTCTAAGTATGCACTTCCGAGACATAAGTGACTGTATGGACTTGAAGGAAAAAGGTTTACGGCCCTTTTTCCGGTAGAGATTGCCCTATGGTAATCCTGGGCATCAAAGTAGTTGAAACATTCTTCTATCAGAGATTGAGCGTAAGCGAAGGTGCTATGCGCTAAAAACCAGAGCAAAAGAATAAGATAGAGAAAAAGATTTTTTCTTTTCATTTTTTCTCCTCCGGCAATTTGTATTTTTTTAATTTTTTACCCTGGCAGTTTAAAATAATTTCTTATAAAACAATCTTCTTTTTTCAATTTTTGCTTATCTCTCTTACTCTCTTAATTAACCCTCGTCCCCTTTCTCCGAATTCTTTTTCTATCCACTCAAGGAGTTCTCTTATGGCATTGGGCGAGCGCTGGTCAACCTCTTGATCTCTTAAGGTTATAAATTCATAAAACTTTTTCTCAAGGTTGAAGGACGGGCAGATTATTCTGTAATTATATTTTTCGTCTTTAAAATCACCATAAACATAACCATCTAAAAATATCAGGCAAAAATTTTTGTTCTCTCTTTCTAAAGCTTTTTTAATCTCTTTTTTCAGTGTTTTTTCATTAAAAAACTGATAGGGATTGTCTTTAATTTCGTAGGTTTCAGCGCTATCTCCGTAGATTTCTTTAAGAAAAAAAGCAATCGGACTGTGCAAATCAAGAATGACGAAGGTAAACTTCCCTTTGCTTTTTTCAAGGCCTGAAGATATAGATTTGACTGTTCTGATTTTGTAATGAGGGCTTAAAACGGTTTGGCAGTAGTAAAAGTTTTCTTCAGGGATTGAGTGTGGGACAGTACTATTTGTGTTTACGGCAAATTTTCGTTCAAAGGCTAATTTAGATATCAAAAGAAAAGGAGCTACCAACACATCTCCCACCGCAGATGAAATTTTTTCTTGCGTGGTTGGTTCCCTTTTTAAAGCTAAATCAAATCTTCTTATCAGGTCTTTTTCTTCCTTAGTAAAAGAAGCTGGGTCCTTTGTTAGATAAAGTTTTAAGGCCTCTTTCGTCAGGTTTAGACATCTTTGTAAGCGTTCTTCCTTGGGAAGATTTTTGACTCGCTCTTCTACCTCTTCCCAGCTACCTTTACCTTGGTTAGTTTGAGAAAAAGCAAGAGAGGTAAACAGACCAGCTATCAAGAGGAGAGAAAGGAGGACATGCTTAAGCCACTTGTCCCACAGACTCACCTTTTTTCTCATATTTGACTCCTCCTGCTATAACCATTTTAGGGGAGAATTTTAGAAAATGCCTGCAATCTGTTGAGATATCTTGTCCACAATCTCCCTTGCTGCTTCATCTTTTTTCAGGTTGGTTTGGGTGGCTGTGACGGCAAGCTTTGTTCGGTAGAGCTGGTAGTTGGTGTTAATCTGCTGTTCGGTATGGATGGTTGTGGCTGTTCCCTGTTTGGCTTCTGTTATGATCTTGCCAATCACAGGATTTTATGCTCTTTCCATGATCTGAATGTCAACCACTCCAGCAAAGGTCTCAATTTTTATAGCCGAACCAACAAGAGCTCCACCTACATAGCCAACTCCGGCTCCTATGGCTGCAAGTATCAGTGCCTCAACGTCTCTACCTCCTGCCGCCCCACCTGCAATGGCTCCTGCAATGGCACCACCTGCTGCTCCTTCTTTTGCTCCAGTTTTTCGGTAGTAGTCAAAGTAAAGGATGTTAACCTGAAGGATGTAGTCTGCCGTTGACGGATCCTGAACAAGATTGTAGCCTTTGCCAGCAAGTTTATCGGCTATAGCCTTTCTCAAGACCTCGGTGTCAACTTCCTGAAGTTGCGAGGTGTTTCTCACATCCACATAGACATTTCTGTATTTGGCTTTTTTGGTTACGTCAAGAAAGATGGTATCTGTCATCTTGTAGTTGGTGGTAAGCTGGCGATACTCTATGGCTTCGGGAATGGTGGCACAACCTGTTAACTGAAGGGTTAAGGCCAAGGCTAAAGAGCAGGCAACAACCTTCCTTCTCATAAATCCCCTTCTACCCTTAGTTTTTTATTCAATAATAAATAAAACAGGTTTCAAACACAAAATCTGACACAGAAATCTCTTAAATTTTTGCCTAAATTAAGCCCCCAAGAAACGAGAGAAATTGTTACAAAAACTTGATTAGTCATTCCATCGTGAGAAGTCATCATAACGGCTAAAATAATCGTCAAAAAGGTAGTCGTCATTAGAGTGGTGATGTAGGTAATACCAGTCCCAGAAGTCGTCGTCGCTGTCATTGTCATAGTGATGGCGATGATACCAGAACCAGAAGTCGTCGCTATCTGTGGACAAAGACGAGTAAGAGTGAGTTTTTTCGTAAAAAGCGTCTTCATCCAAAGAAGATACATTCAGACGGTTCTTTGGGATGGAAAACTCATCACCTGAGAGTCGAGAAGAGAATTTAATGAAGATAAACAGGATAACTGCTATCAAAAGGAGCAATTCAGTCATTAAATTTTCTCCTTTTTTTCTTTTATTTTGTTATTAATATTAAATCATAAAAAAATCTCTTTTCTGACACTTTTAACGCTATTTTAGATGAATTCTTAAGCAAAATCATGTAAGTTGGAAAATTTGTATTTTGAAATTTATTCACCTAGAAGGTGATTTTACGCAAATACCGACCCCCAACTACAACTATACTTGTTAGTTTTTTTTACAAAAATAAAGTAATGAAGGGGCGAAAAGTACGCTGGTTGAAGTGTGATACAATGACAGGACTTCCTTGCAGATAAAGGTGTTAGCAAAGGAAGATTATACATTCTTCTCAGCTGACCCTATAAACTCGGGTAAGGTAAAAAGTTAATCACCTTACTGGCTTCCCAGAACCTTTCAATTTTTTCTTTAACATTTCTTCCGAAATTTTCTGCTAAAACCATGGATAGATCAAGGTAAGCCTCATTTTCCAAAGAGTAAGAAAAACCTCTTAAGATGCTGTCATGTTTCTTGAGTAAACTGTTTGCCGTTTCTGTGAGCTTAAAGTTCAAAAATTTTCCTTGTTTTCTTTCTATGCAAGCATTCTTAAGTAGAGCAGATTTCTCTTTTCTTTCTTTAATCCCTTTTGAAGTAGGGCAGGTTTCTACTGGGTAGTATCGTTGCCCATAAAGTGTTGGGATGATAAAGATGGTCGCAATCCCTTTTGAAGTAGGGCAGGTTTCTACATTATATCGAATATTGCCCCCATAAGGGGGTACCCTGTTGTCGCAATCCCTTTTGAAGTAGGGCAGGTTTCTACAACGTGATCAAGTGCTTGATTTGTCTATGTTTAGGTCGCAATCCCTTTTGAAGTAGGGCAGGTTTCTACCAGGGGAGTGTCCCCACAAAGAACCGTGTAAAGAATGGTCGCAATCCCTTTTGAAGTAGGGCAGGTTTCTACAAAAAAGACCATAGGAGGTATAACATGATGGTAAAATGTCGCAATCCCTTTTGAAGTAGGGCAGGTTTCTACCATTGCAAAGAAGAGGGCACTTGTGATAAGTGCCCGAATACTCAGTGTCGCAATCCCTTTTGAA
>NZ_JASUTP010000020.1:0-23672 GCF_030445475.1 Thermodesulfobacterium sp.
AGGAGTTAAGGGAGCTCAGGAGGGCAAGATATGGAGAAGAAAAAATTAGAATTATTACAAAAGAAGAAAAAATCCATACACAATTTTCTTGACACTATGATTTTTACTTAAACTTAAAAAATTTTAAAAATAAAAAATAAGAAAAATTTTAAAATTTAAAAAATTTAGTCAAAAAAGAGAAAAAAAATTTGCATTTTATAAAAATGTTGACAGGAAAATTATTTTTTCTGAAAATTTCTATTAATAAAGAGGAGTTTTCTATGTCCTTAAAGGATAAGTTTTATTATGGTAATAAGAATTAAACATTGCAGGAGGGGGTACAGGTAGAAAATGGTATAGATTTTATATGAGAGTTGGGGAAGAACTATAGAAAGTAACTAAGGAATATGATTTTTAAGTTTAAAGATTACGGAAAGATTTTTGATTTTATTCTCTATCGGCAAATTTGGGGTTGACCCTGAGCCTTGACGGACTTATTTATCTTATGTTATAATTTAACAATTATGAGAAAAAGAGAAATTTTATTACTTTCAGCAATTAACTCCAAATTTTTTCTTTTAAAATTACTGATTTTCTTTCATTTTCTTTTTTCTTATGCTCAGGCACACATCTATAGGTGTGAAAATCCTGAGACAGGTGAGGTCCGTTATACTAATCAGGAGAAGTTAGATGCTTATTATTGTCAACTTTATATAAGAGAAAAACCTAAAAACTTAAACTTTAAATCCTCAGGTCCTAAGTTCCCTTATTCTCCAAATTATACTAAACTACCGGTAGAATACGAGACCTGGTTTGAAAAGGTAGCTCAGGCATTTTCTCTTGACCCTGCACTTCTTAAAGCCATTGCCAAGGTTGAATCTTCTTTTAACCCAAGGGCTGTTTCTCCCAAAGGGGCTATGGGTATCATGCAACTTATGCCTCAAACTGCAAGGCTTGTAGGGGTTGAAGACCCTTATCATCCCTTAGAAAATCTCAAAGGTGGGGCTAAATACCTAAGGATGCTTATAGATGAGTTTCAGGATCTAAGTTTAGCCCTTGCAGCTTATAACGCAGGCCCAGAAAAGGTAAAACTCTATCGAGGAATACCTCCTTATCCAGAAACCCAAAGTTATGTAAAAAACGTATTATACTACTATTCTATTTTTAAAAACAAAACGTTAAATAATTAAAAGTTTAATTTTTGGAGGGTTTTATGCATCCTATCTTAAAAGGTGAGAACTGTAAAAAATTTCTGTTAGGAAATGAAGCGATCGTTCGGGGGGCGATAGAGAGTCGTGTCCAGGTCGGAGCTGCCTATCCTGGGACTCCTTCGTCTGAGATAGGAAACAACCTTTTTCAGATGCAAAAGGATTTGGCCGGTCTCTATTTTGAATTTGCTGTAAACGAGAAGGTGGCTATGGAAATCGTTGGGGCTGCCTCTGCCTGCGGACTACGATCTATCACTTGTATGAAACATGTAGGGTTAAACGTGGCAAGCGATGCCTTTATGTCTCTTGCCTATGTAGGGGTGGAAGGGGGCTTGGTGGTGGTTACCGCAGATGACCCTTCTTGTCATTCAAGCCAGAACGAACAAGATAACCGTTATTATGCAAGGCTTGCTCAGGTGCCTATGTTTGAGGCCTTTGATCCTCATACTGCTTATGTCCTTACCAAAGAGGCTTTTTCCCTTTCAGAAAAGTTTAAACTACCTGTGCTTTTGAGAACTACTACCAGGGTATCTCATGCCAGAGGTGTGGTAGAGGTAGGAGCTATCCCTTTTGATTTTTATACAACCTTTAAAAAAGGATTCTTTAAAAAAGACCCCTTTAGGTTTGTACCTGTCCCTGCTGTTGCCAGAAAACAACATAAACTCCTTTTAGAAAAATTAGAAGAACTTCAAAACTTAGCCAGCTCGTTTAATTTTAACCAGTTTATACCCAAAGGGAAATTAGGGATCTGTGCCTCTGGGGTTGCGGTAAATTACGTAATAGATGCCCTCGAAGATTTGGGTCTACAGGATGAGGTTTCTTTACTTATCCTTACGTTTACCCATCCTTTCCCAGAAAAGTTAGCTTTAGAATTCCTTTCTCATGTAGAAACCTGTGTGGTGGTAGAAGAGCTTGAGCCCTATTTAGAAGAAAACTTGAGAGCTCTTGCTTATACTCATGGTCTTAAAACCAAGATTTTAGGTAAAAAAGAAAAGCTTTTACCCAGGTATTTTGAGTTTACCCCTACCCAAGTAAAGGAGGCTTTAGCTAATGCCTTCAACCTAAAAAGGTTTACCGTTGAAGTTCCTCCTTTCGATTTTTCGGACAAACTTCCGGCAAGACCTCCGGTTCTTTGCCAGGGATGTCCTCACAGAGAAACTTATAAACTCATAAAAGAAGTTTTACAAGAGATGGGAATAGAGGAACGGACTATTTATCCTACAGACATAGGGTGTTATACCTTAGGGATTCAACCCCCATTAAACATGGCAGACTATTTGCTTTGCATGGGTTCGAGTGTGGGAACTCCTTGTGGTTTTGACGTAGCTACAGACCAAAGGGTGGTGGCTTTTATCGGAGATTCAACTTTCTTTCATGCAGGGCTTTCTCCTCTGGTCAACGCTAAGTTTAACAAACATAAATTTACGCTGGTGGTGCTTGATAACGACACCACCGCTATGACAGGACATCAACCTGTGCCTTCTCAAACGATAAAATCACCTATCATCCAGGACCATCCAACCATACCTATACAAAAAATAGTTGAGGCCCTTGATATCCCTTGTGTGGTAATAAACCCTTATAAAAAAGAAGAGGCTAAAGAACTTGTTCAGCCTTTACTTGAAAAACAGGAGCTTTCGGTAATCATCGCTAAAGCTCCTTGTATCTTATATAAAACTAAATCTCAAAAAGGGAGTTAGACCATGAAAAAGATAAAAGGGTTAGTGGTAGGTGTAGGAGGACAGGGTATCATCCTTTTTACCAGAGTGTTAGGAGAGGCCTGCCTTAAGGCTGACATTCCTGTTATCGTTTCTGAAGTCCATGGGATGGCACAGAGAGGAGGTGTGGTAGAAAGCTCTATTTGCCTTTTTGGCAAAAGTCCTTACACCTCAGAAGGAGAAGCAGATTTTATAGTAGCCTTTGAACCTGCTGAAGCCTTAAGGTTTGTTAAAAGGGCTAAAAAAGAAACAAAGTTTGTGATAAGTAAAGACCCCATATTACCCTTTGCTGTAAAAGAGGGATTGGCTACCTATCCTGATCTGAACTCCTTTTTTGAAGAAATGACTTCTTACTTCAGTCAAGTCTTTTTGGTGCCTGGAGAAGAGTTAGCCAAGGAAGCAGGCTCTGTCAAAGCGCTAAATATGGTAATGTTAGGTGCAGCAACTGCTCTTGAGATATTTCCTTTAAACAGAGAGGCTCTTGTTGAGGCTATGCTTGAACTTTTACCTGAAAAACTTCATCAGGTAAACTTAAAGGCCTTTGATTTAGGGTTTAACTACATTAAGTCTATCCTTTAGCCATTGATAGAGGACTATACCTGCTGCTACTGCTACGTTTAGAGATTCTACTTTGCCTACGATAGGGATGGTTAGCCTGTATTTTGAGGCTGCCATCCCCTCTTTAGAAAGACCTTTGGCCTCGTTTCCAAACAAAAGGGCTGTTTTAGGAGGAAAAGAAAAGGAAAAAAGGTCCTCACCTCCCTTAACCACCGTAGCTGTTAGTCTAAAACCTCTTCTTTTAAGGTTCTCAGCAAGTTCTATAAATCTTTCAACCTTTATCAGAGGAACATTTAGGACAGCTCCAGCACTTGCCCTAACTGCCTTTGGAGAAAAAGGGTCTGCCGTACCCCTGGTATAAAACACACAAGCCACCCCAACCGCTGCTGCCGTCCTTATTATTGCCCCTACATTAGAAGGATCCTGAATTTCTTCAAGCACTACCACACAACAAGGGGTACTCTCTAACCTCTCTGGTAAGTCCTCAAAAATAGGAAATTTAACGACCGCTAAAACTCCTTGAGGGGTCTCTGAGGCAACCAACTCTTTAAAAAGAGTTTCTTCTAAGACCAAGATCGGAATTTTTGCCTCTTCTGCCTTTTTGAGCAAAGGCTCAAGTTTGGTAAGACTTCTCTTTTCTAGAACCACCCAGAGTACTTTGTCTCTTTCCTGGTCTAAAAGTTCTCTAACAAAAGAAACTCCTTCTACAAGAAAGGCCTGATGTTCTTTCCTGCCTTTGGGTTCTTTAAGAGCCTTAAGAAATTTAAAGGTTGGGTTGGACCTTGAAGAGATAATTTTCATAGGTTTTAAGAACCTCTTTTGGTTCTTTCGATACAGGCATAGGCGTTGTGGGCATGGATGGACTCAAAGTTTTCTACCTCTACGAAAAACCATTTCACCTCAGGATGTTCCCAGAGCCGTTTGGCTACTCCTCTGACTACATCCTCTACAAAACGCGGGTTTTCATAGGCAAACTCAGTAACAAACTTTTCGTCTGGTCTTTTCAAAAGGGAATAAACCGGGCTTGAGGCAGAGGCTTCTGCAATCTCTATCAACTCTTCCAGCCAGATAAACTCCTTAAACCGTACCTTAACGGTAATCAGGCTTCTTTGATTATGGGCTGAAAACTGGCTGATAGATTTAGAACAAGGGCAAAGGGTCATCACCGGTACCTTGGCCCCAATCACCAGGTCCTTTTTACCCTCAGAATAGGAAGCCAACAAAATTCCCTGGTATTCCATCAGAGAAGAAATCTGGGTAACAGGTGCCTTTTTTTGCAGAAAATAAGGAAAAAACATCTCTAAGTGTGCACTTTTGGCTGAAAGTCTTTGAGCAAGTTTTTTTAAAAGTTTGATTACGTTTTTTACGTGAATCTCCCCTTTAAACTCGTTTATCACCTCTATAAACCGGCTCATATGAGTACCTTTGAACTTAGAAGGGAGGTCTACATAAAGGTTTAGCTCTGCTACCGTATGTTGCAATCCCTTTTCTCTGTCAAGTACTGTTACTGGATGTTTAAATCCCTTGATACCTACTTTATCTATGTCTATTTTCTCTTCAGGTGGCAGACTTTGAACGTCAATCAATTCTGGTTTCATCAGAGTTCTAACCAAAACTCCGAAAAGATGGTTTTACCAAGAAGCACCTGGGTAGTTTTATAAATTTCCACTTCCTTGGGGGTTAAATCCTTAGGGTCTATTTCTTCTCCATCCATAATCCTTCCTACCAGGTTTACCCAATCTGGATGTAAGCCTTTAGCTATCTCTACCAGCTCTCTATCATAGACATTAAGGATGGCTGCATAAAGATCATACTTCATAAGCATCATAAGAAGCACTCGGTTAAGATAAGGTCTTAGTTTCGGGTTAATTCCGTTAGAAACGTTAGAAAGTCCTACGATGCTTTTGGCACCTGGAGCAAGGTCTTGAAGCATCGAAAGAAAATTTAAAGCCTCAACTATTTGCTCTGCCCCTAAGGTAATAGGTGTGATAATTGGGTCTACCCAGATTTTTTCATTAGGGATCCCTGCCTCGTTGAGTTTCATGATAAGGTCTACGGCTAAAGAGGCTCTTTCGTTTGCATCTCTTGGTAATCCTTCGTCTCCCCATAAAAGAGCTACAACCTCACATCCAGCCTCTGCCGCAAGAGGAATAAGTTTTTCCATCCTTTCTTTTTGGGCAGAAATAGAATTCATCAAAAACCTCTGTGGGTTTTTCGAAACCTTAAGTCCTGCAGCCATAGCTTCTTCATTAGTAGTATCTAAGGATACAGGAATGTCCACCTCAGACTCAACCAAGCTTACTATCCAAACCGCAAGGTCCTTCCCATCCTTTTTAGCTGGTCCTATGTTAAGGTCTAAATAGTCAGCTCCTAACTCCTTTTGCTCTCTTGCCATCCTTTTTATTGGTTCTGGGTCTCTTGCCTTTATAGCCGGGCCTATGGTTTTAGACATCACATTTATGCTTTCACCTACACAAACTACTTTTTCCTTCATCTTTCCTCCTCAGCGATTAACCTAAAAATTTTTAAGGCTTTAATCTTTTAGCCAATTCTCTTAGGGCTACAGGAAGCCCGTTTGCTTCTCTTGGCCCTATCACTACCTCCCAACCTCCAAGCTCCTCCTCAAGCTCTCCCTTGATGATAGCCACATAACCTGGTATCATCAATGTTCTGTGTTTTATCTTTTCAGCAATACCTGTTTTTTTAACAAACTCTGCGATGTTATCGGCGTTAAACTTACCTGCAGCCCAGGCAGTAAGAACTGAGAGCCCATCTGTATCCTTTATCAAAAGCCAGCAAGGAACTCTACTTCCTTCTATTTCCCCAGATACGATAAAATATGTCAAGGCAAAGTTGCAAGTCACCACTACTGGAGAATATTCGTCTGGCCCGTTTATAGGATAAATCCCTTCGTCTACCACCAAAGGTTTTTGTGGGTCTGAATAAAGGTTAAACCTTTCCAATAACAAGGGGAACAAAAGCTCTGGCTTCAGGTCTGAAAGCAAAATAATACTTGCATATTTTGCTACATAGATGCTGGCTAAAAGATACTCTTCAACCAGGTCTTCTGTATATCTATCCATAAAGGTTATCACTGGAAAACCAAAGGGCTTAAACCGTTTTTTCACAGCTGCTCGTCTTATGATCACTAAATCTTCAAAAAGCTCCTTTGGATGAAGGGCTCCGCTATCTAACACCAGATCTTTCAATCCTTGAGTAATCAAACCTTCAACCAACCGCGCCAACTCCCCTAAAGTCACCGCAGAAACTACTAAAGGCACCTTTTTTTCTGTAGCCAAACTGACAAAAGAAGATAGATCCTCTGCTTGTCCTGGATAAACAAGTGGAACTGAAGGGGTACACACCTCTATAGCGTTTTTAATTAAAGACAAATCTGAAGAGGCTAAAACTATCGCTACCTCAGGTAAGACTTCCCTTACTTTTTTTACCAAACTAATAAACCTCTCCTTATCTCCTTCATCTTTGATGCAAACTATTTCAGGTTTTAGAACATTGCCTACCCGTTCCCACTTTAAGGTTTGATAGGCTTTAATTCTTCTTAAAACCTCTTCGTCTTCCATCGAGGTTTTTAGATAGGTTCCGATAAGTGGAGGGTTTTCAAACTTTTTTTCATGTCTAAAAAGGACGGTTTCTCCTCCTAACTTATAAGAAGCCTCTGGAGTTCCTATCACTACCGTTCTTATAGGTGGAGCGGTAGCCTCAGATATCTCTTCCTTAACCTTAGGGTCTACGTAAGGACACTTATCTATCTCTACCTGTCCTGCAGCTACCTTCATCGCAAAGGCAAGACAGGTAGGGAAACCACATTCTTTACAGTTTTTCTTAGGAAGAAGTTTCATGATTTGAATACCGGTGAGTGTCATCTAAACTACCCCTTTAAAGGTTGCTTATCTCTTTGTCATCACATCAGAGGAGGAAGGGTTAAAACAGGATGGTTAACCCTTTCTACCCAAGTTTTTATCTCTTCCTCTGTGTTAGCTATCGTTTCGTCTGCTATCTTTTCTATCAAATCAGGAACTCCTAACTTTTCTGCCATTATTTTTAGTTTATCCTTGAGTTCCTCTTTTAAACTTTTAGGCATCCACACAAGCCTTTTTATTCCACCTTCAGCCATCAAAAACTTAGGAGATACGATATAATGTTTAGCTACCCCTAAGAATCCTGGTGTTTGCACCCCACCACCTACCATACCTGCCATGGTAGAAAATTTCATACCTGTAGGGGTAAGACCTGTATAATCCCGGTTAACTACCATAATTCCGTTCACCTCGGGAAGTACCGCAGCAATGCACTCAAAACATCCACAGGCAGTCATAGGGTCTTTCATAATACTATAAAGCGCCACTTTCTCTATTTTCCCACGAGAAGCCTCTTTAACAAACTCGTTTACCCCTGAAAAATATCCAAGAACCGGGTCTAAACATTCCCCTTTAGGAATAGGTTGGTTGGGACCTGTGGGATTGATCTCATAACCCGCCTTTCCGTCAAGCCAGTTATAAGCCCCACACATACCCACCCTTTCAGGGGTTATCACACACACATGAGATGGAGCAAAACTCTGACATAACGTACAGGAATAAAACACATCCACCTTTTCGTCAACCAACCCAGCAATTCTTTCATCTCTAACCCGATAAACCTGCTTAGCCTGTTCTAAAACCTGTTTAACCTCCGGTTCTCGAGTATAGATTTTTACCTGAAGCTTATCTACTATGGCACTAAACTTTTCTTTTATCTTGGCATATAGGATTAATCCTAAATGTTTAAACGTAAAACCTTTTTCCACAGCTTGCTTAGATATCCTAAGCCACATCAAATTTCTTTGGCCTACATGCATAATCCCCTGGGCATAGTTTATAAAATAGTGAAACTGTCTCTCTATGATAGGTTCAAAATCTTCTTGCATATTAGCCCCAGCTACTTCGACCACCACTGCTAAAGGCAATCTATAAGGAGGGCCTTTTTCTTCAAATTTTTTTAAGTCTGGAATATCTGGACCAAATACTTCGATCTTTCCGTCCTCTATTTCGTCTAAAGGCCTTGAAACCAGCAACTCAACCCCTAAGGTCCTTCCTCCTCCACATTCAAGATAGAGGTCTTCCTTTCTAACCCTTTCTCCCTCAAAAGAAGCGGCATAAGCTACAGGAATGTCAAGCTTAACCGAGGTAATCTTAAGCCCTCTTACTTCTAAAGCTGTGTCAACCATCTTATCAAGGGGCACTTTAGAGACAAGATGTTCATAAAGACACACCCCAGGCACCTTTATTTCAGGAAGTTCTACATCGGTTATCACTGGACATCCCCAGTTAAAGACCCCAAGTGCGGTTGCCGCAACCTCTAAAGAAGGAGCACCAAAGGACAACGTAAAAGCAAAGGTTCTGTTTTTATTATAAAAAAGGTTTTTAGGCCCTTCTCCTGGCTTTACCCCTCCAAAAGACATAGCCACTCTACAAGCAAACCCAATGGCAAAGGCTACTGAGGTTACCTCTGGGCCAAAGGGCACCAGTCGAGTTGACCAGCCAAGCTGAACCCCTTGTTGCAAAAGACTTTCTGCCAAACTCACACCTTGCCCTGTCCCATGCAAAAACACATACAGATTTTTTTCTTGGAGTTCCCTGATGATGTTTATCGCACCCTCTATATCTCCAGGCGTCCCAAGAATAACCGCAAAACCAGGAGCAGTTCCATCTACAAACTCAACCCCTCTTTTCCTAAAAACAACGTCATCTGCTGCCCCAAGCCAAAGCTTCCCTTCCCCTGGGTCTTCTGAATAACAATAAAAGTCCGGCTTTTTTAGATATCTAATAGCCTCGATAATTTCTTCAGAAAAAAGCGCAACCAACCCTGCATCTAAGGCCTTGCCCCAGTAAAAAACTTCAGAAGAAGTCTCCTTAGGTAAAAGCTTCTTTATTTCTTCTAAAACCTCTCCACAATCCCCCAGTTTTTTAACCGGATAACCTAAGATAGCATAGATTATAGGTAAAAAATAAGCAGTATTAGGGAAACCTATAGGTTTTTCTTTACCAAAGGTTTTTACCGCCTGTTCATATTCCTCTAACGCCCTCTCAAAAAGTAAATAGGAACCTTTTATACCCAACTCACAGACTATTTTAGACATTACTTACCTCTTACGGTTTTTGTTCACTTGAAGTCCATAAAAGATTTAATACCCTTTTAGTCAACTCTAAGGACTTAGGATGCCTGAGAATAAACAATTCGCCTCCTGCTAACGCAAGGGACACGGCAGTAATAACCTCCATCATAACCCCTCTCATCTCAGCCTCTCCCATGAATTCATCAGAAGGAAGACTGGTTTCTTTAGTCTTCCAGACCTCTCTACCTACGTTGCAGATAAAGGGATTTTGCAGTTTTACGTCGTTAGAATAAAGGGCTGCAAGCCTTATCCTTTCCATCACAGAATAGGTATATTCAAGTCCATACCCAAGGGCACCTACTGAAGGGTCCATGATAATCTTTTCTAAAGGCACTCCAAGATTTTCAAGCAAAATGTTTAGCTGTTTAGCTATGTTAACGTCTATAGGGCTTTGAGCTATCACAGGCAGTTGATAACCTAAGGCTACTGCCCCTAAAGTACGGTAGTTATCTTCAACTATAGGGCCAAAAAGGATGTTATCATCCTTAATTACCTCAGCCACCTCTCTAAGCACCTCGGTGTCTTTTTCGGCGTTATCACACCCCCATATGATCAAAGGCACATCTACCGCTTTTTTAACCTTTTCTATAACCCTTTTGGCATGGTCTGCCCCTAAATTTAAATAATTTGGGTCTATCCCTAACAAATAAACAGCGATCGCCTCAGCCCCATACTCTTCTACACATTTTTTAGCCCAGGACCCAGGGTCATCCCACACATCTTTAAAATATTTAGCAAGCACCTCTGGAAAATCCTCAGGAACAACGTCTAACACCTCCATCGCTATCCTTAAAGGTTGACCTAAACTACCCTCAAAACTGTGAAAGGGTAAGGCCTCAGCACCTCCAACTTTTAACGCTTTATCACCTTTTCCAAAAACAACCTCTCTAATCCTGCCAGAAGCAGGTTCACGATAAAGGTCTTCTGGAAGACCCTTAGCCCTTTCAGATAAGCTACGATATAAAACTTTTAGCCTGGATTTTTCACCTGTCAGGCTTTCTTCTTTAGCAGGTGCCAAGGAGGATGGAGAGGTTTTTGTAAGATCCTCTACTACTGCCGTAGGTTTTTCTTTTGATGTCTCTATCGTAATACTCACTTTTTCTGAAGCTTCTTCTTTTATCTCTTTTTTCCCGATAATCAAACTCTCAAGTCTTAAAAGATGCTCTTTTAAATTTTTTATTTCTTCTTCTAAGTGCTTTTTTTCTTGTTCTCTCAAAGAAAAGGTCTTAGTATCTTCTGGTAACAAATCTTGAGAAAATGGACGAGGATAAAAGCCAGTTTTTTTAAGGATTTCAGGAAGGTATTCTTCCCAGCCTATAGCCATAAGATGAAATCCCTTTACTCCAGGGATTTCTTTTATTTGTTCTATCAGTTCTACAGCTATTTTTATACCTTCTTCTAAAGGGTCTTTAGCCTCGCGCATTCTTTTAACCAGATCTTCAGGCACACAAGAACCTGGCAGGTGACTTTTGATGTAGTCTATCATCCGAAAAGATTTGGGAGGTACTATTCCTGCTAAAATATATGCCTTTTCTGTAAGCCCTTCGTTGTGGGCGATATACATGAACTGCTTAAACTTGGTTACATCATAAACCAGCTGAGTTTGAATAAACTCAGCCCCTGCTTTGATTTTTTTAGCAAGTCTTCTTACTCTATACTCTGAAGGGTCAGCAAAAGGATTTTCTGTTGCCCCGATAAAAAATCGAGGATTTTCTCCTTTTATCTCCTGTCCGTTTAAAAACTTCCCTTGCTTAAGTTGATTAACCATAGCCACCAGTTGCACAGAATCTAAATCAAACACAGGCTTAGCCTGAGGATGATCACCAAACGTAGGATGGTCTCCTGTGGTGCAAAAAACATTTCTTATCCCTAAAGCCCAAGCCCCAAGAAGGTCAGACTGCATGGCTATGCGGTTTCTATCCCGGCAGGTCATCTGAAGGATAGGTTCTATCCCCTCTGACATAATAGCCAAACAACCAGCTAAGCTTGAAAGCCTTACCATGGCAACCTGACAGTCGGTTATGTTTGCAGCATCTACATATCCTTTAAGGATACGAGCTTTCTTTTTTAACGCCTCAAGACTTGCATGCTTAGGAGGTGCAAGCTCACAAGTAATGGCCATATAACCAGACTTCAAAACCCTCTCCAAATTACTTATAAAACTCACCGCAATCTCTCCTCTTTAAAAGGTTAAGTCTTCTCTTTCTCTTCTTTTTGGACCTTCTCCAAAGGCTGGTCTCCAATCCTTTGGACCTATTATTTCATCAAGGCTTGCAAGCTCTCCCCTTTTTTCAAGCCTGATGATAATTTCATACCACACACAGGGTATTTCAGGGTTCACCTCACACCTTTCTGTTTGGGACCCTCCACAAGGCCCGTTTAAAAGACCTTTGGGGCACCTCGCGATAGGACAAAGGCCAGCGGTTTTATCGATAAAACAATCCCCGCAAGCCCGACACTTCTCCTCCCAGACACCAAATCCAAGATGGGCCCCTATAAATAAAGTATCTGTCCCAGGATAAACCTTTAAATCAGGATAAAGGTCAGCTATCAAGTTTACCCCTACTCCACAAGCTAAACTGACTACCGCTTCAACCTCTTTAAGAAACTCAGGCAACACCTTCAAAGCAACAGGGTCACACTGCCTAATAAGGGTTTGTCCGAGAGCAATAAAGTTTTTCCCTTCTTTTTCTGCTATAAGGTTTAATGCCGAGACCAGCAACTTTACCTCTCGATCTCCTCCAGTTGAGCAAATCCCTGAACACCCCCTACATCCTAAAACCAGAACCTTACGAAAGTCTGCTATGTTTTGCCAAATCTTTTCTATAGGTTTTAATTCTGTAATTACCATAACCTTTTCTCCGTTAAGCTTTAAGAATCTGATCTAATAAAGTTTGACCTTTTTCTTTATTAAGATAAACCATCTCCAGTCTATATCCTTCAGCCCATTTTCCTAAATATCTTCTTACCGTAGCCATCCTTTTTTCTGCCCTTAAGTTCCCGATCCTACTTTTACACGTTCCTTTTTTACACCCTACCACAAAAACCTGCTGAAAACCCTCTTCCAAAGCTTTCAGCACCTCAAAAACAGTTAAATCTCCTGCACAATCTAAGGTCTTTAAAACTATATCTTCTCTATCCTTCATCTCTTCTTCTAAACCAAGCTCTCTACAAACAAACATCAGAGTTTTTCCTTTCATCAAGCCTCCGTAACCTTAGATTACTTGAAGATAGATCGCCTCAGAAGGACACTCACCGATACAGATGCCACAACCTGTGCATTTCTTTAGGTCTACCAATATACTATTAGCCACATGGTCGATAGACATGGCTGAAAAAGGACAAATCTTTACACAATTAAAACAGTTGATACACCTTTCTCTAAAAATTTCAGCCCGTTTAACCGGAAGCATTTCAGAGGAAAAAGTGTTTTTAAACCTTTCTAACAATATTTGTTGGTAAAAAGACATGTGTTCTGAAGAAGAAAGAGCCCTTCGCATTTCCATATCAAAAAGCACCCTTGGCTTTGGCTGGTGAATTCCTAAAGTCTTTCTTTTTGTTTCTATCCTCTCTATGATTTCCTGTAAAATCTGGTCGGCAAGACCTTCTTCAAATACCCTAACCTTTTCATCAAGCAATTTAAAAGGTAAAAAGTCCTTCCCTATGGCTAAAACTTCTAAACCTAAACCTGAAAAAGCAGGAACTAAAAGCCCAGGATTAACAGTTTTTAAACTGTTTTTACTACAGTAGACCGCAACTAAAGGTATCTCTGAAAGCTCTTTAAACAACCCTCCGGCACTAAGCATCTCTAAAACAACAGGAAAAACCTCTACTTCATCCCTTAAACATAAAACCGGAGGCAAACCAAAGGCTTCTAAAAATTCTCTCAGCCCTTCTCCTGCTTCCTGGATGAGTTCTAAATATTTTAAGGTTTCTTCCTCGTTTCCTGCAGACCATATCCAGATATTTTGATGCAATAGTTTTTTAACCAAAGAAAGATTTGACTCTTCTAAAGGAAGATGATTAAAAAATACCAGTCCTTTTAGATTACCTGTTTTAAGGTTTTCGTTGATCGGACTTAAAGAGGCCCTGAAAGTACCCCCAAGGGCATACATCAGGTCTTCACAGGTTAAACCGTTTAAATTCCCTTTAGAAAAAAATAACTCCTTAAGGTATGACCTAAATAATGCTAAACCAAAAACATAGGTAAGAGAAAGTTTTATCAAACTTTTAGTAAGTTCTTCTTTTTCTTCGGTTCTGAGAAACTTTTCGTAAGTACGGGTTATTTCTCTTTCTATTCCCTCAACCAAAAGCCCTTCTTTTTTAAGCTTAGATAAAACCTCAGTAGGGAAAAATTTTTCAATTTTTTCTGTTAAATCTTTAGTAGAAAACAGATCTAAAAGGTTTTTAGCGATTTTCGTCAGTAAAATCCTTTCAGGAAGACTACTGTCTAAGCCTAAACTTTGAGCCAAGAAAAGAAGATTTTCTGGTTTGGTAAAATTTATCGGCTTACCTGAGGATAAAGCCTCATCTATCTTAAAAATTTCACCTTTAAACTCTAAAAGGTTTAGCCCATAATCTTTAATCAGGGTGAACCCTAAGTTTTTTAGCTGATCTTTGTTTTTTTCCAAAGTTATCCCTCAACCCTATAAAATTTTAAAAAACTATTATAACATATTTATACTAAAACACTATCGATAAAATCTGTTCGAGGCTTGAATTTTAGCTAAAACTGAATTTCTTCAGAAAGACCTTGGCTTGCTTTTGCAGCTTCTAACGTGTTTTTCATCAACATGGTAATCGTCATAGGACCAACTCCACCGGGAACCGGGGTAATAACCGAGGCTTTTTGCTTAACACTTTCAAAATC
The DNA here is from genome assembly GCF_030445475.1 of Thermodesulfobacterium sp. Lineage (NCBI taxonomy): Bacteria > Pseudomonadati > Thermodesulfobacteriota > Thermodesulfobacteria > Thermodesulfobacteriales > Thermodesulfobacteriaceae > Thermodesulfobacterium > Thermodesulfobacterium sp. The sequence goes on from NZ_JASUTP010000020.1 coordinate 14,509, forward strand.
TACATCTCCACAAAGAATCGGTTTACCCTCAGGAGTGGTCCCAATCCTGTTAACCCCAACATCTATAACCACTACCCCTTCTTTCACCATATCCCCTGAAATAAATTTTGGTCTACCTGCTGCCACTATCAAGATATCTGCCCTTTTAGTATGAAAAGCAAGGTCTTTGGTAGCGGTATGACACACCGTTACCGTTGCGTTTCCTACAGGTTTAAGTTTCTGCATAAGAAGGAGAGCTAAGGGTTTTCCTACGATGTTACTTCTTCCTATGATAACCACCTCTTTTCCTTCTACCTCTATATCAGCTTCTTTTAAAAGAAACAGAATTCCATAGGGTGTGCATGGAATAAAGGTAGGATGTCCCATAACCAACCTTCCTAAATTAAAGGGATGGAAACCGTCGACATCCTTTTTAGGGTTGATAGCGCAGATCACCTTTTTTTCATCAATATGTTTAGGAAGAGGTAGCTGCACCAAGATACCGTGGATGGATGGGTCCTGGTTGTATTTTTCTATAAGGTCTAAAAGGGTTTTTTCTGAGATGTCCTCCGGAAGGTTTTCTTGAACTGAGTAAAAACCAAGTTCTTTGGCTACCCTCTGTTTGGCTGTAACATAAGAAACTGAGGCAGGATTTTCTCCTACCAAGATGGTTACAAGACCAGGAATGAGCCCATATTGTTCCTTTAATGTTCTTACCTCTTCTTTGATCTGTTCTCTCAAGTTTTTAGCTATCTCTGACCCTTTTAATATTAAAGGCTCCATGATTTAACCCCTTTATTCAAGACCTATGATTTTGCCAGTTTTCAAATCTACATCTATCTTACGAAAAGCTGGATTAGAAACTGTGCCAGGCATAAGGTTGATTTCACCAGCAACAGGCACAACCAACTTTGCTCCTCTAAAAACCATGATATCTCTTACATTAAAAACCCAATCTTTAGGAACACCTCTAAGATCAGGATTATCTGAAAGAGAAAGGCTGGTTTTAGCCATACAAACAAAAAATTGTGTAAGGTCTTCTTTTTCAAGCTGTTCCAATTTTTCTTTGGCTAAAGGAGTAAAACAAACTTCCTTTGCACCATAGATTTCTTTTGCAATTTTTTCTATTTTAGCTTTAAGAGGCTCTTTTGTGTCGTAAAGAAAGTTAAAACTATTCGGTTTTTCACAGGCCTCTATAACCGCTTCAGCAAGTTCTACTGCTCCTTCTCCTCCTTTTAACCAGTGGTTAGAACAAACTGCAGTTACCCCTAAGGCCTCACAAAATCTTTTAACCACCTCTATTTCTTCTTTAAAATCATGTATAAACTGGTTGATACATACCACTGGATTAATTCCACTTCTTTGGATAATCTCTATACAATGGGCTAAAAGTTCACAACCTTTTTCTACCAGGTCTGGTCTTAAACTTTGGTATTCTGAAGGAAGAAGCTGGTTTTTCCTAGGAAGAGGTGCTCCTCCGTGATATTTAAGAGCCCTTAAAGTGGTTACCAAAACTACTGCCTGAGGTATAAGACCTGATAACCTGCACTTAATATTCCAAAATTTTTCATAGCCAATCTCTGCTCCAAATCCTGACTCAGTAACATGATATTCGGAAAGTTTTAGACCTAAATAGTCTGCGATGATAGAAGACTGGCCAAGAGCGATGTTAGCAAAAGGTCCGGTGTGTATAAAAACAGGTTGTCCTTCTATGGTTTGTGCAAGGGTTGGGTTAAGAGCTTCTACCAACCAGGCAGTCATCGCACCTGCTACCTCAAGGTCTTCGGTAGTAATAGGATTTCCCCTTTTATCATAGGCTACTACAATCTTTCCGACCCTCTCTCTTAGGTCTTTTAAATTTTTAGCAATAGAAAGAATGGCCATAAGTTCTGAAGCTGGGGCTATCCAAAATTTGCTTTCCATCAAAACACCGTTCTTTTTATTTCCCAATCCTATCAAAACTTTTCTCAATGCTTGAGCACAAAAATCTATTATCCAGGGAAATTCTACTCTTTTAGGGTCTATGTTTAGCCTTTTAATCCCTATTTTTGAAAGCTCTTCGTCAGTATAAGTTTCTTCATGATGAAGTCTTGAGGTAAGAGCTACCATAGCAAGGTTATGGGCATTCATCACCGCGTTTATGTCTCCTGTAAGTCCTAAAGCAATTTTATCTAAAGGTAATACCTGAGATAAACCACCGCCAGTGCCTCCTCCTTTTAGGTTAAAAGTTGGGCCTGAAGAGGGCTGTCTTATAGCACCACTTACCCTTTTTCCTTTTTTAGCAAGTCCCTGAATAAGTCCTATCGTGGTGGTAGTCTTTCCTTCTCCAAAAGGAGTAGGTACTATCGCGGTAACATCGATATATTTTCCGTAAGGTTTGGTTTTTAACCTTTGAATTACCTTTTGATAGTCGACCTTAGCCAAGTAATAACCATAAGGTATTAACTCTTCCGGAAGAAGTCCTATTTCCTCTGCAAGTTCAAAAATCTTTTTTAGATTTTTTTCGGCTTGATAGGCTATCTCCCAGGTAGAAAGTTTTCTTGGGTCTAAGCTTTTTTTCATAAAAGCCTCTTTAAGATGTTTTTAAATTTATAAGTTTTAGCTCAAAAAACGATTTTCGTCAATCCAAAGGTCAAAACGGTTTGACAAGTTTAGTGAGTATTTGAGTATAAAAACACGTTTAGAGGAGTTAAAAGGGTTGGTGTGAAAGGTGGGGTTAGTAGAGTTTGTATATGGGGAGGTTAAGAGAGGATATGGGAGAAATATGTTTAGAATCAGGGGAAAAAGATTGAGAGGAGTGGGTACAGGTAGAAAATGGAATAGATTTTATATGAGAGTTGGGGAAGAACTATAGAAAGTAACTAAGAAATATGATTTTTAAGTTTAAAGATTACGGAAAGATTTTTTATTTTATTCTCTATCGGCAATTTTGGGTCAAAATCTCTGTCTAAAGAAAAAACAAAAACATGTTCAAAACTATGTCTAAATTTTAAAAAGTTTTCGACATGCTTTTGAATAAGGTTATTTTAAACCTTTTGACAAAAGTTTAAAATCATCCATCTCTGATATTTTGGACCTTATAAGCATTTTGTTTAAACCAACCTGTTTTATCATCATCTTATCTTTTATTTTTTTTCTTTTAAATTAAAATCTTTTTATAAAAATTTTTATATTAAGACCAATTATGTTAAAAAATTTAAAGCTGATTAAAAAATTAGACCCAGATCCTACTGCTTTGATGAAAGAAAAAATTAAAGTAGCTGAAGAGCTTTTTGAGCACTGGAATGACTATTTTTATAAAGATTTCAAGTTTTTAGAACTTTTAAAAAGGTACGAAAACGCAGTTTTGTTGTCAAACCAGACGATGTCAAACTTAGAAACATTTAACGAATGTTATGTTTGCTCAGTTATAGATAAAAAAGGTTGTTGTAAGGCTGGTATTGAGGCAGAAGTTACTATAAACATTTTATTGTTAAACCTTTTTTTAAGAAAAGACATTCCAAAGGAAAGAGAGATTCCTCTGAGATGTTTTTTTGTTGGTCCTACAGGATGTAAAATCTTTGCCAGACCTTTTATCTGCAGAGATTATTTTTGTCGTCGTTTGTTAAATAAACTTACGCAAGAAGAGTATGCCTTAGTAACCCAGGTGCTTAACGAAGAGCTTACTTTACTTTATGAAATAACGCGATATATTAGAAAACAATTGGAGTTTTTATTAGGTGAGTTTTTGTTAGAATTAGACATAGTAGGGTATTGCTGGGAATAAGGAGAGATCTATGGTTAGATGGTGGAGGCTTTTAATAGGTGTTATACTTTTATTTTCTGGATGCGCAAAAAAGGAAGTTCCTCCTATAGTTGGAGAATCTCAAGTTCCTGTTTATCAATCTCAGAAAGAGTCTACAACTTCTGTCTCTCAGCCTAAAGCTCCTTCAGAAGTAGAACAGAATCAGGTTTTCTCTCCTGAAGAATTCAAAGATTCAGAAAAAGAAGACTGGGAAAGATGGAAAGTTTATGGAAGAAGCACCCCTCCTCTTAAGGCAGTTTTTTTTGATTATGACGATTATTCCATAAAAGAAGATATGTGGGAACCTATCAAACATAACGTTAAATACCTTCTTGAGCACAAAGATTTGAAGGTTGAGTTACAGGGAAACTGTGATGAAAGAGGTACCAACGAATACAACATGGCTTTAGGTGCTAAAAGAGCTCAAGAGGTAAAAAAAGTGCTTACTAAATTAGGAATAGATGAAGAAAGGATTAACACCATCAGTTTTGGAGAAGAAAGACCCTTAGCTAAGTGTTCTAACGAAACATGTTGGGCTATCAACAGAAGAGTTGATTTTGTGATAATTAATAATAAATAATAAATTAAAATAGGAGGTTTTTATGAAAAGGTTTTTTATTAGTATGTTTTTGGTCTTTTTTTTAGGTTTTGGTTTTTTTAATGAGGCCAAGGCTGAGCCCAGTTTAAAAATAGGGGTTATAGACATCAAAAAAGTGATTAATAAATCCAAGTACGGTGAAGAAATTATTCAAAAGTTGCAAAAAAAGTATGAAGAACTTACTTTAAAAGTTCAAGCAAAGGCTAAAGAATTAGATGCCATTAAAGAAGAATTAGAGAAAAAGGGTGCTCTTCTTTCTCAAGAGGCAAGGGAAAAAAAACAAGCTGAGTATCAAAAGCTGTTAAGAGAATTTAAAAGCCTTCAAGAAGACGCACAGTATGAGATGCAAGAGTATGAAAAACAACTTCTTGACCCGGTTTTTAAAGAGTTAGAAGGGGTGCTTAAAGAGTTTGTACAAAAAGAAGGGATCGACCTTGTTTTAGAAAAAAATCAACCAGGAATATACTATGTAGCACCCAAGGTTGATTATACCGAAAAATTGATAGATGAATTTAATTCTTATTACGAAGCTAAAAAGACGAAGAAGTAAAGTTTGGTTTTTACTGCAACCTTTAAAAAATGTTAGTAGCTGACATAGGAGGTACTAATTCAAGAATAGGAATATTAAAAGATCGTGAGTTTTTAAATATAAAAGTTTATCCAAGCAAAGAACATCAAAATGTATACAGTATAATAGAAAGATATTTTTCTGAAGTTTTCCTTGAAAACCTTCCGGAAAAGGTTTATTTAGCGGTTGCTGGTCCGGTTTTCGAAGATAAAGCCAAACTTACCAACCTGGGATGGGAGGTTTCTGTAAAGGAGCTTAAGAAAAAATTTAATTTCAAAGAAGTTTTCTTGGTAAACGACCTTTATGGGTTAGCTCTGGGTTCTTCTTTTTTGTCTAATAAAGACCTAAAAACTTTAAAAAAGGGAAAAACTAAAAAGAAGTTCCCCCGGGTGTTTTTGGCACCAGGTACAGGTTTAGGTATTTCAGTATTAATAGATGAAGGTATAGTTCTACCTTCAGAAAACGGACATACTCCTTTTTGCCCTTTAAAAAAAGAAGAATATGCTTTTTTAGAATACTTGGGAACTCTAAACGAAGAAAAGTGCTGGGAAAAAGCTTTGTCAGGAAAAGCTGTTTCTCTGTGGTATCAGTTTTATTTCAACCAAACTTTATCCCCTGAAGAAATTTTTAACCTTGCTAAAAAGGGAGAAGAAAAGGCTCTTAAGACGGTTGAGACGATGGTAGAACTTTTAGGAAGAAAGGCCTCAGAATTAGCCCTTACTTTTTTGCCAGAAGGGGGAATTTATCTCACAGGTGGTTTGGTCTCAGGATTAAAAGAGTTTTTGACAAAAAAGAATTTCTTAGATAAGTTTTTAACAGGTTATTTTAACAATCCTAAGATGGATTTTCTTTTAGAGCGTTTTCCTATCAAGTTGATAGCTCATCCTTATCCAGTTCTCTTAGGAGCTCTTGCCATTCTCCATAACCGATAAAGGTAATCTTTCTCTTTGAAAGGTCCAGATATTCAAAATAAATTTCTAAAAAATCTTCCTTTAATGACTCGTTAAGGCGGTCAGCCCACTCTATGAGTACAATACCTTCGTTTAAAAATTCATGAAGTCCTAACTCTTCTAACTCTATATGTTCTAAACGGTAAAGGTCGACGTGGTAGATAGTATATTTTCCTTCATACACATTGATTAAAGAAAAGGTAGGACTGGTTACATAAACCTCTGGGTCTACCAATAAACCTTCTGCAACCCCTTTTACAAAGGTGGTTTTTCCACAACCTAGGTCTCCATAAAGAAGGATTAAGTCTCCGGGCTTTAAAAGCTTGGCAATCCTTCGGCCTAATTTTATGGTTTCTTCTTCGTTTTCAGTTATAAAGTTTATTTCCATTTATAGATTTTTAAAAATTTTATTTTCCTAAAATAAAAAGCACAGCATTTTCTTTTTTTAGATAGGTTTTTATAAACTTTTGGATATCTTCTTGTTTGATATATTGTAACATGTTTTCGTAATTTTGACTATAGTCCCACCCAAGGTTTAAAACCTCATTTACTGCTATGTCTTCGGATTTAGCAAGGTTGCTTTGTAAGCCAATTTTGAGCTTACCTAAAAGTCTGTTTTTAGCCCTTTCGATTTCCTCTAAGGTTAAACCTTTTTTAGAAACTTCTTCCAAAATTTCCCAAAAACCTGCTATCGCAGCTTCTTCTTTTTCCGGAGAACAACCTATGTAAAGCACAAAGGCAGATTTTTTAGGATAAAACACCGTAAATGAGGTAACGCTATAGGCAAGGGAGCGTTCATCTCTTAAAATCCTAAATAGCCTTCCGTCTTGGCCTGAAAGAGCACTGCTTAAGATTTCTAAGACCAGTTTTTCCTTTGAATTAAGACCAGGGGTTTGAAATCCAAGTAAAATTTGGTTCTGGAAGGTTTCTTTTTTTATTTTTTGGGTCTTCTGAGAAGGGAGTTTAGGTTCTTCTTCCTCTTTAACTCTTACCTTTGAGGTTTTCCAGTCCTTTAGATAGGATTCGAGTTTTTGTTTTAGGATAAAGGGGTCTACGTCCCCTACCACGGTTAATACGGCCTTTTCAGGGGTCACGAATTTTTGATAAGCCTGTCTTAGGTCTTCGGCTTTAAAGTTTTGATAAAAATTTAAGTCACCTGCTATGTTTAAACCATAGGGATGATCAGGAAAGAGAATTTTTAAAAACTGATTAACCGCTAAGCTTATAGGATTGTCTTCTTGCATAAAAATCATAGAAATAAGTTCAGGTCGAGCTTTTTCACACTCCTCTTCTTTAAAAGTAGGGGTTAGCAAGATTTCCTTAAAAAGCTCTAAGGTTTGGTCAAAGTTAAAAGAAAGGGAGAGAGCTTTTAACCCAAAGGTATTTCTTCCAGAAAAACCTTTTATGGTAGCACCTAAGGCCTCAAGCTTAGAGGAGATTTCTTCTGCAGAGTATTTTTGAGTTCCTCTTGTCCAAAGAAGGGTTAATGCTTGAAAAAGTCCATTAGTTTGAGGGGTCTCAAACCTCAAACCTCCTGGGAAGGCTAAGGTTATTCCTACGGTGGGTAAATCCTTCCGTGGATAGACGATAACCTTTAGTTTATTTTCTAAGGTAAAGAATTTAACAGGAGAATCTTTTTTTAAAGAGAGCAATTTTTTAAAATCTTCTTCATCAAAATGCCTTTTTTCAGAAAGAAACCCACCTACCAGTTTATCAAAATTAAAGTACTTTTTTGCTACCTCTTTTAGGTCTTCAACCGTTGCTTGCTCTATCTTGTTTTTATACCACAGGATGTCCCTATAATTTCCTCTTTTTAGTTGAAAAAACGAAAGGGTGCTTGAAAGACCATCAGAGGTTTCTGCATCAAACACAAAATCAGAAAGTAGCTGTACTTTAGCTTTCTGTAACTCTTCTTCAGTAATACCTAAATTTTTGATTTCTTCAAGTTCGGTGATCAGATGGGAGACTATGTCTTTAAACTTTTCCGGGTCTGCGGTGCCATAGATTTCTATCAAACCAGGTCCTACTGGAGAAAAAGCAGACATAGAGATAGTTTTTACTAAGTTTAACTCCCTTTTTAATCTTACGTAAAGTCTGGAAGATTCTCCCCCTCCTAAGGCCTGTACAAGCAGGTCTAAGAGAGGTGCGTCTTCTTCCCTAAAAGAAACTCCAGGCAAAGTAAAAACAAAATAACCCTCTTTAACCGGTCTTTCTACCCAAACTAACTTTGGTTTTTCTGTAAAGGGTTCTTCAGGGAATTTTACTTTTTTAAGCTTTCTTTTAGGAAGGTTGGTAAAGTATTTATTTATTAGAGAAAAGAGCTCATCCTGAGGAATCTTTCCTACCACTGAAAGCAGCATATTTTCCGGAGTATAAAACTGGTTGATAAAGGACAAGAGATCTTCTCTTTTAAAAGACCTTACGGTTTCTTCATATCCGATGATAGGGCGTCTGTAAGGATATTTTTGGTAAGAGGCCTTCATAACCTCTTCAAAAAGCACTACATGAGGATTGTCAAGCCTCATTTTCATCTCTTCAACCACTACTTCTTTTTCCCTTTCTAATTCTTTAGGGTCAAAATAAGGATGAAACACTATGTCAGAAAGTATGTCTAAAGATTTCTCTAAGATCTTGGTTGGGCCGGTTGTGTAATAACAGGTATAATCAAAAGAGGTAAAGGCGTTCATGTAGCCACCAAGGGCTTCGATTTCACCTACGATATCCTCTGGCTTTTTGGATTCGGTGCCTTTAAAGATCATGTGTTCTATAAGATGGGTAATCCCTGCCTGTTTTTCATTTTCATAAGCACTACCGACTTTAACGCAAAGCTTAACAGTTACCACGTCTTCTCTTTCATAGGGATAAAAAAGTACCGTAAGCCCGTTTGCAAGTTTTTTTTCTACCACCTTGTCTACTATGTAATCAGATTTTTTAGCTTCTCCTGGCATACTAAAACCTCCTAAAAACAGGATGATAAAAAATACTATCCAAAACAATTTTTTCAACATTTTAAGTCTCCCCGCTTAAATCTGATTATATAACTTTTTAATTTATCATAGTTATAATTTTTATCCAGTGAGGTTAGGTTTTGCTAAATTTTCAGGTTATGAGCTTTCAATCTGTGTAGATATAATTTTCGTAATGTTTATAAAAAATAATTGACCTTAATTTGTCGATAGAAGTTTACATAGTGTCAAGAAAATTGTGTATGGATTTTTTCTTCTTTTGTAATAATTCTAATTTTTTCTTCTCCATATCTTGCCCTCCTGAGCTCCCTTAACTCCT
>NZ_JASUTP010000021.1:0-23184 GCF_030445475.1 Thermodesulfobacterium sp.
GGAAACCATAGAAGTCCTGGCTTTAGAAGAACTTTAGATTTACCTTGATGAACATCCGGAAACTAAAGGAAATGGGTTTTATACCAGAAGTCTTATAACAAAGTTTGGTGCTTTGGATAATCTTAAAGTACCCAGAGTCAGAGAAGGAGATTTTAAACCGAAAATCCTTCTGCTATTACTCTCCTGCAAGCATTAGTCGACTTATAGAGGTAACGGCTCAAGAGATAGATGGAGGGATCAAGAGGTTGAAGAGGAGTATTTTGCTTTGGATGTAGATGCTACGTTTTTAAGTGTAAGGAGAGGGGTGTTAATAAGGAGCCGGTATACGTGGTTGTTGGGCTTACGTGTGAGGGGAGGAGAGAGATATTGGGTTTTTGGCTTTTTGGTTCTGAGGAGAGAGTGCGATTAATTGGAGGGAGGTATTGGTAGAGCTTTAAGGTAGGGGGCTAAAGAGGGTAGAGTTAGTAATAGGAGACGGATTGAGGGGGCTAAAGGAGGTAGTGAAATTAGAATTTCCTGGAGCAAGATTTCAGGTTTGTGTACTGCATGCTGTGAGAGATAGTTTAAGGATAAGGAGGAATAAGGAAAGAGATAGGATAGCAGAGGGCTTAAAAGGTATTTACAATGCGGTGAGTAGGAAGGAAGCGAGGCAGGGGTTGATGAAGTTTAAGAAGAGATGGGGTAGAATATATCCTGAGTTAGTAAAGAAGTGGGAGGAGAATTTTAATGAGCTTACGACGTTTATGAAATATCCGGAGGGGGTTAGGAGGTTTATTTATACTACAAATCAATTAGAGAGGCTAATGAAGGGATATTTTGATGAGGGCTAAGGTGATAGAGGTATTTTCAGGGGTGGATTCAGTTTACAAGGTGGTATATATAGGATTAATAAAAGTCAAAATTAACAAAAATTAAACGCGCCCGGCAGGACTCGAACCTGCAACCTTTGGATTCGTAGTCCAATGCTCTATCCGATTGAGCTACGGGCGCATACACTTTAAAATATAACAGTTTTTTAGTTTAATGCAACCTAATTTTATACACATTTCATCCTTCTAAAAACCTTTTAAACTCCTCGAAAAACTCTCCTGCCCTTTCCTTAAAAAAGTAATCGGTAATACTTTCAGTATAAGCACTTTCTTCAGGATTGACCTCTATTATTTTAGCACCTGATCTCTTAGCTTCGTAAGGTAAATAAGCGGCAGGATAAACTACTCCTGAAGTTCCTATAATAATAAGAGCTTTACACCTTTTTATTAACTCAAAAGCTTGGTTTAAAGCCTCTTCCGGAAGTGGTTCCCCAAAAAATACGATTTCAGGTTTTAAGGCTTTACCACATTTTTCACATTTAGGACAGGGAAACATCTTTAGAAACTCCTCGGTAAAACGATATTTTTTCCCACAATTAAGGCATACTAAACTTTCTCCACTTCCATGAAGCTCTATTACTTTTTTACTTCCAGCTTTTTGGTGAAGGTTGTCTATGTTTTGAGTTATTACTGCTTCAAGATAGCCTCTATTTTCAAGCTCTGCCAGGACTAAATGGGCAGGATTAGGTTTCGCCTCTTTAAAACACTGGTACATCTCTCTTAGCATCATCCATACTTTTTCAGGATTCTTTATAAAAGTCTCTATATAAGCATATTCTTCAGGATTATACTTAGTCCAGAGACCTTTGGCTCCTCTAAAAGGGGGTATCCCACTTTCTACCGAGATCCCAGCTCCGGTAAAAGCTACTATCCCACCTTGTTTTATCAGCTCTACAACTTCTTTTACAAGTTCTTCTTTTCCATTCATAACTTTTACCCCTTTAAGGTTTATTAGCTAAAGGATTAGGGATTATGATACATCCGTCTATACCTTTTAATTCTAAAGCCAGCCCCGTTTTTTGCAAAATTCCTGTTAATAAACAAGCTATGCTATCAAGTTCGTCTTGCGTATAGGGCCTATTTTCTATAAAAACCCCTAAGTGAGACAAAAACTTTTTAAAAAAGTCTAAAATAGCCTTTTTATCTTTTCTTTTTATATGATAAACATCATAAAACGCTCCGGGAAAGACCTCGTAAACCTCGATATCCTTAGCTATTAAGAAATCTCTTAGTTTCATACCTCGTTCAGTAAGTTTTCTCATACCTCCAAGGGTAATGGGAAAAAATTTAATCTTCAACTCTCGAAGTTTCAGATCGCATTCTCTAAAATGATACTCATTTCGTTGTTCTATATCACACCTACCATAAGGCAAACTTAAAGGGGCATCTATATAAACATATTTAAACTTTACCGCTTTTTCAAGAAGTAGCTCATCTTCATAAACCAATTGGGTGAGCAAAACCTTATCCTTAATGTAGGCTAACCCTGTAGGCTTTTTAGGAGAACCTGCAAGGTCTATTCCTAAAAAATCTTCTAACTCTATCTTTGGTAACTTTATTTCGTTAAGCATTTCTGGATATCCTTTATGGTTCTAATTAAAACTCTCTTTAACCTTAAAACCTACCTCTATCCCCTTAACCCTCTCTACCCCTTGACATTTGTAAATTTTTATTTAATTTATTTTTCTAAATAAAATTTGCAAGTTTTAGGAGGGGAAGATTTATGTCAAATGTTTTTAGGACTTTTTTGTTCTTAGCTATTCTTACTGTTCTTTTTATCTTTGTAGGTAAACTGATAGGTGGAAAAACAGGGATGACCATAGCCCTTATCATGGCTGGTTTGATGAACTTTATTGCCTACTTTTTTTCTGATAAAATTGTTTTGGCTACAAGTGGTGCTATTCCTGTAGAAAAACACGAAGATCCTGAGCTTCATGCTATGGTAGAGGAGGTAGCAAGAAGAGCTGGGATTCCTAAACCTAAGGTTTATGTTATTCCTGTAGAAACTCCTAATGCGTTTGCTACTGGGAGAAATCCAGAAAATGGAGTAGTTGCGGTAACTGCAGGAATTAGAAAACTTCTTACTCCTGAAGAACTTAAAGGTGTGATAGCTCATGAAATAGCTCATATCAAAAACCGAGACATTTTGATTTCAACGATTGCAGCTGTGTTGGTTGGTGCTATCACCTATTTAGCTAACATAGCCCAGTGGAGGATGATGTTTGGTGGTTTTAGCAGAGATGAAGAAGAAAACAATAATCCTCTTGCCATAGTAGCTACTTTAGTAGCTATTATCGTTATTCCTATAGCCGCTACTCTTATTCAATTAGCCATAAGTAGAAGTAGAGAATTTTTAGCAGACGAAACAGGTGCTAAAATCATCAAAAATCCTTTAGCCTTAGCTCGTGCTTTAGAAAAGCTTGAAAATTGGAACAGAGCCTATCCTATGGACATAAATCCTGCCAAGGCTCAAATGTTTATAGTAAACCCTCTTTCAGGAAAAACCCTTTTTAAGCTTCTTTCTACCCACCCACCTATAGAAGAAAGGGTAGCAAGGCTTATTCAACTTGCCAAAGAAATAAGATAAGAATATCCTGTAAACATAGGAGTTTCTTTGTCTTCCGAACTTTTTTCTTTCTTAAAAAAAATTTTATCTTTTCTTAAACCCTTTTGGAAAACTTTTCTGTTAGGACTCTTTTTTGCGGTAGTTAGTTCTTTAATCACAGGGGCAAGCACCTGGGCTATAAAACCTATCTTTAATTTTGTTTTTGTTGAAAAACATCACGAGTATTTTTTTCTTGTTCCTCTTTTGATGGTATTAGTCTTTAGCTTGATGGGGATTACTTCTTTGCTTCAAGCGTATTTTATGAAAGCCGTCTCTGCAGGAGTTATAAATAACCTTAGGTTAAAGTTGTTCCAAAAATTTCTTTATCTTCCTGTAGAGAAAATAGCAGTCCAAACCCATGGACAGGCTGTATCAAAGGTGATAAATGACACCGCCCAGATAGAGCCCATCTTAGGTGAAGCGTTAACTACTATTTTTCAAAGCTCCTTTTCAGTGTTAGTATTGATAGGGGTTGCGCTGTATCAACGCTGGGACCTCACATTGTTAGCCTTTATTACCTTCCCGGTAATTATCTTTGGTAGTAAAGCCTTAGGGGCTAAAACCCGAAAAGCAAGAAGGCTTGCCCAGGCTTCTACCGGAGAATTAACCCACAAGATGCAGGAACTTTTGCAAGGAATAAAAGAAATTAAGCTTAGTCCTTCTCCAGAAAAGGTAATAGAGCTTTTTTCTAAAGAGCTTGAGCGTTTTTACAGATGGAGCCTTAAAATTACCAAATACAGAGAAGGTTCTAAAAGCTTAGTAGATGTAGTTACAGGAATAGGCGGTGCTCTGGTTATAGGATATGGAGGGTTTCTTACCATCAATGGTGCTATGAGCCCGGGAAGTTTTCTATCTGTATTAACAGCCATCCTACTTATTTTTAATCCTATAAGGAAGCTTTCGAGAGCCTATACTTACCTAAAAGAGGCTCAAGGTGCCTGGGTAAGGATAGAAGAGGTCCTTAACCTTCCGGTTGAAACAGGAGGAAACCTAAAGGCTCTTCCCCCTAAACAAGGCTTTACCTTTAACGAAGTATATTTTCGTTATATCTCAAGCCTAGACTGGACGCTAAAAAATATCAATTTTTTCTTACCTGCTAATAAGATTATCGCCTTTGTTGGCCCAAGTGGTTCTGGTAAAACCACTTTAGCTTCCCTCCTCCCAAGGTTCTTAGAACCTCAAAAGGGGGAAATACTCTTAGACAATACAAACCTCAAAGAGTTTGAAATCGTTAGTTTGAGAAATCTTTTCGGAATGGTCCTTCAGGAACCTTTTTTGTTTAACCTTAGCATAAAAGAAAACCTTCTTATCGCAAAACCTGAGGCTTCAGAAAAAGAAATCATAGAAGCCTGCAAGTTAGCTAAAGCCCACGATTTTATCTTAACCCTTCCTAAAGGGTATGATACTGTATTAGGAGAAGAAGGTTTTAATCTTTCAGGTGGTCAAAAGCAAAGAATAGCTCTTGCCAGGGTTTTTCTCAAAAAACCACCTATCATCATTTTAGACGAAGCCACAAGTCAGCTTGATGCCATTACCGAAGAGGCTATTCAAGAGGCTTTAGACCGTTTAAAAGGAAGACACACCATCATCATCATAGCCCACAGGCTTTCAACCGTCACTAAGGCTGACCTCATTTTTGTGTTTGAAAAAGGCGAAATCGTTTCTCAAGGCACCCATCAACAATTACTTGAAACCTCTACTCTTTACAGAAGTCTTTATCAAACCTTTCAAAAATGTAGTTGACCTAATTTTTCTTTAATTGCCTGAAAAACTTCTTCAGGTAAAATAGAATTCATACAATCCCACTGAGAGCATTTCTTTTTAAAACATGGGCTGCATTTTAACCTACTTTGTAAAATCTTAAAATCACCTCCCCAGGGGCCTGTTCTGTAAGGAGAGGTAGGTCCAAATAGAGCTACGGTAGGAACTTTTAAAGCTGAAGCAATATGCATAGGGCCTGTATCAACGGTTACCACAAGTTTACTTTTTTGAATAAGGCCTATCAACTCTTTTAACCTCATTTTTCCTACCAAAGATTTTACCTCTCGGTATTTTTTTTCCATCAAACCTGCCCATTTTCTTAAGTCCTCTTCCTTGGGTCCCCCTGTAATATAAATCTTAATTTCGGGATATGCCTTTAAAGTTAACTCTATGAGTTTTTCCCAATGAGAAAAGATCCACCATTTAGTTTTCCATCTGGCAGAAGGAATAAAAACTATATATGGTTTTTCCACCAGATCTAACGGAGGAAACAATCCTGGCAAAACTGCTTCGGGAATGGTCTCCACTTTTTCTCCAAAATCTGGACATATAAGCTGTAATGCCTGCTGTGTCAAGTTTAAATAACGTTTTACTGCATGGACCTCAGGGTCATAGCCAGGAAGTTTTACGTTGTAAAAAATAGGGCTTAACTCACGGTGATTTTCAAATCCCACTTTAAACTTAGCCTTAGCTAAACCTATTACTACCCCGCTTTTAAAAAGCCCTTGATAATCTATGGCTAAATCGTAAGTTTCCTCTCTCAAATTCCTGATAAAGGCTTTCAGTTTACTAGGATTTTTAAGGTCTTTTTTTGAAAAAACTATTGTCTTCCTTAAATAAGGATGTCCTCTTAAGACCTCTGCATTCCTTTCGTCTACCACCCAGTCGATGATGCTTAGAGGATATTGTTGTTTTATTAGGGTTAAACAAGGAAGGGTTTGTACTACATCTCCCAACGCTGAAAGTTTTACCAAAAGAATCTTCATCAAACTTTATTAAAGGTTCCTTATGATGATTTCAGCAGCTTCTTTCAGGTTTTTAGCAACCCAGTCAGGATAAATCCCTTTTTTAGGAGCTACATACTTTAACTCTCCTTTACCATATCCGGTTAAAACAAGAATGGTCTTTATCCCTAACCTTTTTCCAGTCTCAACATCTACAATCTTATCTCCAATAAAGTAAGACTTCTCAAGTTCTATCGGATATTTTTCTAAAGCCTGTAAAACCAGACCAGGGTTTGGTTTTCGACAATTACACCCTTCATTTGGACCATGCAAACAAACAAAAAAATCATCCAGTTTAACACCTTTTTTAGCAAGTCTTCTTGTGATAAGCTGGTTCACCTCAAAAACTAAACTTTCTGGGAAATATCCTCTTGCTGGTCCGCTCTGGTTGGTGATAACGATAAGCTTAAACCCTCTGTCTTGTAATAGTTTTAAACCTTCGGCTACTCCAGGTAAAAGACGGACCCTAGAGAGGTCATTGATATAACCCATTTCTTCGTTGATAGTACCGTCTCTGTCAAGAAAAACAGCTGGTTTTTTATTCATATTTTGATTAAGTTAGAATGTGAAATTTATATTCGTAAACTAAAAATTCTTTATTTGGTTTTAAAGTGGTACTAAATCCATATTTCTTTTCTAAGTCTTCAAGGTAGTGGATTTCCTCACCTATTATTTCTGAAAGGTCAGGATGAATTTCAATCTCTATTTTTTTGTTTTTAATATGAGGACCCATTTTGATGAGCCTTCTCAAGATTTCATAGTAGATTGTCTTTTTACTTTTGATACTCCCCTCACCATGACAATAAGGGCAGCTTTCTAAAAAGATCTTATAAAGAGAATCTCTTTTCCTTTCGCGGGTCATTTGTAAAATACCAAACGCAGAAATAGGGAGAAAACTATTTTTAGCTTTATCCTTTTTCAAAGCTTCTTTTAATGTTTGCACCACTAACTCTTGGTGTTCCGGATTTTCCATATCGATAAAGTCTATGATAATTAATCCACCTATATTTCTAAGTCTTAGTTGATAGGCAATTTCTTCGGCAGCTTCTAAGTTGATTTTATACACAGTTTCTTCTAATTCTTTGGTACCGGTATACCTCCCTGTGTTAACATCTATAGCAGTAAAAGCCTCACAAGGTTCGATCACTATAAAACCACCTGACTTAAGCCAAACCTTACGGGAAAGCAGTTTTTTAATATCTATCTGGATGCCATGGGCAAAAAAAATATCTTCTTTGCCTTGATAGAGCTTTATATATGGTGCTAAATTAGGAAAATAGCGTTCTAAAAAGTTTTTAATCTCTTCAAAAAAGTCTTTATCGTCTACCACTATCTCTGAGATGTCTTTGGTAAATAAGTCTCTTATAGCACGAAGGGCTATATTTAGCTCTTCATACACTAAAGCTGGAGCCTTCATCTTTTCAGCTTTTTCTTTAATTTCACCCCAAAGACACAGCAAAAAGTCCAGTTCTGCCTTAAGTTCTTCTTCTGTAGCTCCTACTGCAGCTGTCCTTATAATCCAACCTGTATTTGGTGGCTTTATTCGTTCTACAATTTCTCGTAGTCTTTTACGCTCTAAATCATCTTTTATTTTTCTTGAAATACCTACTCTGTTCATGTAAGGAAGATAGACAAGATAGTGTCCAGGTAAGGTTAAATTGGTAGACACCCTTGCTCCCTTGTTTCCTAATGGCTCTTTAATCACCTGCACAAGGATTTCTTGCCCTTCTTTCAATATTTCATATAGATTTGCCATAAAAACCGTATCCTTTTCCCATTCTATTTCTGAAGAAGGCATGATATCATCACCAAACAAAAATGCTGTACGGGAAAGACCAAGGTCAAGAAAAGCAGAGTTAATACCAGGAACCACCCTAACTACTTTTCCTTTATAAATATTACCTACTAAACTTTTTTCTGAAGGCCTTTCTACATAAAATTCAACCAACTGTCCGTTTTCTACCAAACCTACTCTTATCTCAAAAGGAGCATAATTAATGAGCAACTTAGCCATGGTCGTTATAAACGAAGCTCCTTCAAAAATTCTCTTATAAGTTTTTCTAACCGTTTTTCTGCTCTTTTAGACTGTTCAACCACCTCAGAAAAAAGGATAGGAACAAAGTTGTCTGGATCGTTTACGTTTGAAATAACAGAAATTCCTAAAACCTTTAATCCTGCATGAACTGCAACTATCACCTCTGGCACAGTAGACATACCCACGGCATCTGCTCCTATCATCCGTAAAAACCTTGTTTCAGCAGGGGTTTCAAGACTTGGACCTGGAACCGCTACATATACCCCTTCCCTTACCTCTTCTCCGAGCCTTAACGCAACTTTTTTAAAAAGTTCTCTCATCTCTTTATCATAAGCACATGACATATCAGGAAACCTTGGTCCCCATTCTTCGTTGTTTATTCCTCGAAGAGGATTGTCAGGGATCAGGTTTATATGGTCTTTTATCACCATCAAATCACCAGGTTTAAAGTTAAGATTTAGTCCTCCAGCGGCGTTAGACACTAAGTATAGCTTAGGTTTAAAAAGACTTAAAACCCTTAAAGGAAAGGTTATCTCTTTAGCTGAGTAGCCTTCATAAAAATGAAACCTTCCCTGTAAAACAGCTACCCTTTTATTTTCTAAAATCCCAAAACAAAGCTCTCCTTTATGAGTTTCTACTGTAGACCGAGGAAAGTTAGGCAGTTCACGATAAGGAAAGACAGCCAGCTTGTTGACCCTATCCCCCAAAGAAGATAGACCTGTACCTAAAGTTATGATGATATCTGGTCGAAAAGGAGCGATTTTTTTTAAATAATCAAAAGTTTCTTTTACTTTTTCAAAGTATTCTCTGTCTTTTTTTTCCATTTTGTTTTTAGCCAATCTTAAAACTGATCGGTAAACTTAGGTCTCCCAAGGTCATCTATTTCTATTACTTTAACCCGGATTACTTCACCTATGTTATAAGCACTTTTCAAATCCTTTGGAGGGTTCGCCATTTTTGAAACATGTAAAAGACCTATCTTCCCTGGTAACACCTCAATGAAAAGTCCATAAGGTTCTATTCTTGTTATCTTTCCTTCATAAATCTTACCTATTTCCACTTCAGATACCAGAGCTTCTATTAGTTTCTTTGCTAAATCTACATCTTCTTGAGTTTGCCCGGTAATACTAACTTTACCTCCTTCTAATACCCAGATACTAGTATTTGTTTTTTCTTTGAGTTCTTTTACTGTCTTTCCACCTGGACCTATTATAAGATAGGTTTTATCTTCAGGAACGGTTATGATTTCGATCTTCGGAGCATATGGAGAAAGGGTTTTTCTTGGTTCAGATATAGCCTCATACATCTTATCCAAGATAAACTCTCTTGCCTTTTTAGCCTTTGAAAGAGCCTCAGCTAAAACCTCTTTAGAAAGTCCTTTAATTTTAATATCCATCTGAATACTAGTAATCCCATCCCTGGTACCAGCAACCTTAAAATCCATATCTCCAAGCTGGTCTTCTTCTCCTAAAATATCTGTAATTATTAAAGACCTCCCTTCTTCTAAAATAAGACCCATCGCAATCCCTGCTACATGCTTACGAATAGGAACTCCTGCATCAAACAATGCTAAAGAACCAGCACAAACCGTTGCCATGGAGGAAGAACCGTTTGATTCAAAAACATTAGCTACCACCCTGATTATATAAGGGAAAACTTCTTCCTCTGGAATTAAAGGTTCTAAAGCTCTTTCAGCTAAAGCCCCATGACCTATTTCCCTTCTTCTCGGGGGGCCCCAAGGTCTGGCTTCTCCGGTGCAAAAAGGAGGAAAGTTATAATGAAGCATAAATCTCTTAAAAACCTCTCCCTCATAAATACTTTCTACCAACTGAGCCTCTTCTCTTGAACCTAAAGTAACGCTTGCAAAAACCTGAGTTTGTCCTCTGGTAAAAACCGCACTTCCATGAGGTCTTTCAAAGGGATGAATCTTAATATCTATAGGCCTTATCTCATCAGGGGTTCTTCCGTCAATCCTTTTACCCTCTTTAAAAAGTTTCTCTCTCATTACCTTGCTTATCAGTTTTTTATACTGATATCCCAACAAAACTTTCTGCGAGTTTATGTTTTCATACTGACTGACAAATTCTTCAAAAATTTGAGATAACGCTGCCTTTCTTTGAAGTTTATCTTGTATACTTAAAGCCTCTACAATTCTTGGTTTAGCAAAACTGTTTAAGGTTTCTATAATATTTACCCAATCAGAAGGTAACACTACATTTACTTTAGGTTTACCTAAATCTTCTATAAGCTTCTTTTGGGACTCTATCAAAGGCTTAGCTCTGTTTAAAACTAAATATAGTGCCTCAAGAACAGCCTCTTCTTCTACTTCTTTCCCTCCTCCTTCTACCATCACGATAGCATCTTCAGAACAGGACACAATCAGCTCTAAGTCTGCCTGTTGTCTTTGCTCATAGGTGGGATTTAAAATAAACTCTCCGTTTACTCTTACAACCCTAAAACCTGCGATAGGGCCTTCAAACGGTGCTTGAGACAGCATCAAAGCAGCTGAAGCCCCAGTAATAGCTAATACATCTGGGTCATATTTTTCATCAGCCGAAAGGGTTAAGGCTGTCACCACCACATCATAAAAAAAACCTTCAGGGAAAAGAGGTCTAATAGACCTGTCTATAACTCGAGATACCAAAATTTCTCTATCCGTAGGTTTACCCTCTCTTTTAATAAAACCTCCAGGTATCTTCCCCCATGCTGAAGACTGCTCTCTATAGTCTACCGAAAGTGGAGTGAAATCTACCCCTTCTACCAAAGACTGCCCCATCACCGCAGTTACCAAAACAGCTGTATCTCCTTGTTTTACCACAACCGACCCATCGGCAAACTTAGCATATTCTCCAGTTTCAATAACAATCGGATCTCCCCATCCCAGGTCTACCGACAATCTTTTCATATACTACTCCCTTAATTTTTTGCTTAGATAAGTTTAGAGTATAAACTTAAAAATGCAAGAACTTTTGAGTTTAGTTCTAAAAGGTTATCATATATTAATTTTAATATATACTCAGCTTAATAAGTTGTCCAGCATAAACTATAGCCCCTCTCAAGATTAGAGTTCCTGCAATTACCAGTATAGCAGCTATGTTCATCCTCAAAATTTGACCTCTGGTAAACTGATGAGGAAGTCCGTGCTCTTCAAACTCGGTAATTTCTCCGATTTTCATACGTAAAGCAAGAGGTAAAAATAAAAAGATTAGTATCAAGGCAAGGGTATAAATAAAATACTCTCCTTTAAACGAAAAGAAAGGTTCTAACGCCCTTTTGTAAGGTGCAGAAGAAACATATAACCCATAGAAATAAAGAGGTATAAGCAAAAGTTCTATGACGATAAGCCATACGTCTATTTTTGTAAAAAGATACTTGATTTCTACATCCTTGGCTATGATAACTATAAAAGCTGCTCCTGCTGAAAGAGCAGAAACCAAAAACAAAATGGGAAGAGTTGCGTTATTCCACAACGGAACAGCCAAAAAAGAGGCTAAAAGAATACCAGTATAAATAGCCAAAAAGATACCTGCCACAAAGTTTATTTTGGCAATCAGTCTCATTCTTGGTTTTAACCTATCTGAAAATCTTTTTAAAAATTCAAACTTTAGATAATGTTTTTGTTCTTCAGGCAACACAGCAAGAATATAAAGGGCATTAAAAAACAAAACTAAAGGAACACCCCAAGTACCCCAGGACATAAGAGAAAGAGGCTGAAAGGTCAAATATCCCCAGTAAAGATGCCATGGGGCTTTAATTTCAAGGATGATAAAAAGAGCACCTACAGCAAGCATGACAAAGGCAATCAAAGGAGCTCTTACACATTTGGCTAACTCTTCTACTGTTTTGGTAGGCCTAAGGTTGGCGATAGAACACATAACCAAAGTTCCTGCAGCCAATCCTCCTAAAAATAGATATAACACTATCCTCCAGTCCCATACCTCAAAATGAGGAAAAGTAATAGAGTTGGTCCCGGTAATGGTTATTTCTACCATGGTTAAAACCCCCCTGGAAATCTTTTGTTAACGTAAAAAACACGAGGTTTAGTACCTGCCCATTCAAGCCTTACAGCAGCATCGTGAGTCCTTAAAATCTTAGCCACTTCACTTTCAGGGTCATCTAAATCTCCAAAGATCCTTGATTTACCCAAACAAGTTTCTACACAAGCAGGTAATTTTCCTTCTTTTAGTCTGTGCTGACAAAAAGTACACTTATCAGCTGTTCCATCAGGACGAATGTATCTTGCATCATAAGGACAGGCCAAAATACAGGCCTTACATCCAATACACTTTTTATGGTCTATTTGAACGGTTCCATCTTTTGCCCTGTGAGAAGCCCTGGTGGGACAAGCATCTATACAAGGGGCAATTTCACAGTGATTACAAAGTTCTGACCTGAGTTCCATCCTGAGGTTGGGAAATTCTCCTCTAACCTCTTCTACCACCCTTGTCCTAAAATAACCATCTGCTACCTTATTCTCCTTTTTACACGCTATAACACAAGCCATACACCCTACACATTTCTCTACATCTATAACCATCGCATATCTTGGCATGTTATTTCACCTCCTTTTAAGCCTTCTCTATCTTAACAAAATTAATCCTCATTCCTACACTTCCAGAAATCGGGTCTACAGCATATCTGGTTATCAGCTGTTGGTCGTCTGCACCGTTTAAATAAGCTCTTTTTAGCATAGGAGAAAAACTTCCAAACCCATGAGGGACATAAACACAATCTGGTCTAATCCTTTCGGTAACCTTTAACTTAACCTTATTGCTTTTAACTCCATCCTGGTTAACAAGGACCACATAATCCCCGTTTTTAAGTCCTAACTTCTTAGCTACCTTAGCGTTAAGCCAAGCAGCATTTTCTTTCATCAGCTCCCATAAAGATGGATTGTTGGTAGTTCTTGAGAAGGTATGCACAGGTACCCTACCATAAATAAGTCTAAAATACCCTTTAGGCGGTTGTTCATGCTTGGTATAGGTAGGAATAGGAGGAAACCCTGCTTCCTCTAATTGCTTGCTATAAAGTTCTATCTTGCCAGAAGGAGTTTTAAATTTAACCTCAGAAGATTCATTGATGTAAGGATTAGCAGTGCCTGGTATCTCTATATAACCTTTCTGTTTAAGTTCTTCAAAGTTTAATCCAAGAGCCTCACATTTAGCCTTAAGAAAATCCTCAAAATCATTATAAGGAAAATATTCCTTTAAACCGAGCCTTACTCCTAACTCTTTTGCTATCCACCAACCAGGTTTGGTATCATACATCGGATTAACCACCGGTTGTCTCAAGGCTACCCCTATACTTCTTTCTTTTACCACAAAAATATCGTCATATCTTTCTAAATAGGTACACTCTGGGAGAACCACATCTGCATAAAGCACATAATCAAAGGGCATCATATCAACCGCTACTACAAGGTCTAACTTCATAATAGCCTCGATGGTATCCCTCTGGTTGGGGGTAGATTTAATAAGGTTAGTCCCTGTAATCAACCATCCTTTTATAGGATAAGGTTTTTCAGTAAGAGTTGTTTTTATAATCTCAGGTATAACTCCTTCTTCTTCGGTAAAGGGGTAAGGACCTTTATGTATCTCAGGTTTTTGATTTTCTGGATAAGGAATTCCACAAAAGTCTCCAAGACCATAATAAGGCAAAGGATTCTTTGGTGGAAGATATATACCCCCTGGCCTTCCATAAGCTCCTAAAAGGGCAGTAAGGATCGCTATCGCTCTTACCCTCTGAGTATTGTCTCCATACCAGGCAGTATGTCTTCCAGGATGAATTAAGACAGAAGGTTTGTTTTTACCCATAATTCTTGCTGTCTCTATGATCAAAGAAGCAGGGATGTCTGTTTCTTTTTCAGCCCATTGAGGAGTATATTCTTTAACTGCTTCAACGAGTTTTTCAAATCCTTCGGTATATTTAGCCACATACTCTCTGTCATAAAGCCCCTCTGTTATGATTACGTTTATCCAGGCCAAAAGTAGGGCAAGGTCAGTAGCTGGTTTGATAGGAAGCCAGTATTTAGCCTTACTTGCTGCGGTAGAAAACCTTGGGTCTACTACGATAACTGTAGCTCCCTTTCCAACAGCCTCTGCAAACTCCTGACACATGGAGTTATGTGCATTTTCTCCTATATGAAACCCCATCAATACGATAACTTTACTATTCTTTAAATCTACCCTTTCTGGATTACCCACAGGTGCGCCAAAGGTAAGTTTAAAGGCTATGTCTCTTGCCCCTCTACAAAGGGCATAAGAAGGCATACCCAAATTAGGAGAACCATAGGCCCATAAAAGATGGACAAAATAAGTAGATATAGTTCCATGGGTAAAGAGGGCTACAGACTCAGGACCATAAGTTTCTTTAATCTTAAGCATCTTTTCTGCTACATAATTTAGAGCCTCATCCCACGAAGCCTTTTTAAACTTACCCTCTCCTCTTTGTCCAACCCTTATCAAAGGATGTTTTAGCCTGTCTGGGTCATAAAGAAGACCTATTCCTCCATGACCTCTGGCACAGAGCTTACCTCTTGATTGAGGATGTGCAGGATGTCCGTCAAGCTTAACCACCTTTCCGTCTACTACCTTTGCCATAACCCCACATCTCCAAAAACACATCTCACAAACCGTAGGAATATATACCGGTTTACCTTCGGGTTTACGCCCTAAACCTAATAATCTATCTACCTGTGTAGCCCCTATAACTCCAATTCCTCCAGAAGCAGCAACTACCTTTAAAAAATCTCTTCTTGACCATCTCATTCCTTAAACCTCCTTGGTCTTTTCTAATCCCTTTAGGAAATAGTTTAAAAAAGAGATATAAAAAGTCAAGATTAAACGCAAACATTTGTTGAAAATTTAGAAAGACAGTCCTAAAAAAGAACTAAAAAAGAAAAAAATCAAATCTAAAAGATAAACAGGGTAATTAAGATTCTAATTTCTTTAAAAGTTCGTTTAAACTTAGGTTAAGACCGCTTTTATCTCTTTTTATCATCCCACCGATCTTTATAAAAGTTTCTTTTTCTTCTCTTTTCAGAAAAACCCAAAGGGTTTTAGGATCAAGAAAATATACTCCTATCAACCCAAAGATCATCAACAGAAAACCTGCATAAACCAACCAAACTCCTGGGTCTTTTTTTACTTGAAGTACGCTCATGTAAAACTTATCAACCGAGCCTTTAAGTTCAAGTTTCCCTACATTTTTACCTATCTTAAACTCTGAAGGCTTACCTTCGATAGCTAAAATCTCATCCCCTTCTCCTGTTTCTTGATCTAACAGATTAAACTTAGCTACCACAAAACCTTGATGAGCCATGTAGGCATCAAGCATAAGCACGTATCTATCACCTATTTCTGCAGGTACCGTAGGATCAACTTGTTTTTCAAAGGTTTTTCCGTCTATACTCACTCTTATGGTAAATTTAGGCAATTCTTCATAGCTTGCTTGATAAAAGGTAATTCCCTTATATTTAGCCGGCTGGTTAACCTTGATTAAAGCATCTACTGTTTTATTGTTTTTTTCTATAAAAGTCACATTTGAAATGTACTCTTTAGGAGTCCCGTCTGGATAAACTTCCATCGTAAATTTATTAAGTTTCACAGAAAAATCAAGGATAACAGGATTATCCTTTCTAAAAAGGTTAACTTGATTAGAGATTTCCCCTTCTAATAAATACATGTTACCTCTAAAACCCCAGATAGCACCTACGATAGCCCCTGCTATTATCAGAACCAAAGAAAAATGAACCAAATATACCGCTAAATACCCTATACGATTTTTATCCTGATAAAACAAAACTCCTTCTGAAGTTTCCTTCTGTTTAAACCCTAAGGTTTGTAATAAATTTATCAGTTGAGAAAAATCTTTTTTTACTCTTGTTTCCTGGGAATTAGGCAATTTATAAGGGTCAACATCTGCAGGATTTTTCTTAAAAAGCTTCCAGCTAAACTTAATCCTTTTTATCGAACAGCTAACAAGGTTTACCATAAAAAAGAACAGTAAAAATATGTACCATACAGAATGATAAAAATCATCAAGCTGAAAAGCAAGGATCAACCGGCCTAAGGATTGTCCGTATTTCATCAAGTAAAAATCTGAAGGTTGAGCCTGAGGAATAATAGTTCCTAAAATAGAAAAAAAAGCTATAAGGAAAAATAAAACTATCGCAACCTTAACCGAAGAAATAAAATCCAAGATTGATTTCATCTTTAAACCCCTTTAGATTAATTTAAAAAACTTTTTTAAAAATAACATATAAAAATTTGAAAATCAACCCGTAACCTCACCTTGAAAAACCTGTAATTTAGGTTTTAATTGAAAAGTAAACTTATCGAAAAAGGGGTTTTTTATGAAAAATTTAAAAAATAAAAAGTTACTTTACCCCTTGGTTGGGGTTATTCTTTTAGTAATCATAGCCTTTTCCAACGGGTTTAGTAAGGAAAAAAATGATGAAATATATAAATATTTAAAACTCTTTTCTCAAGTACTAAAACTTATAGAAGACAACTATGTAACAGAGGTTTCACCTAAAGACCTTATCTATGGAGCCATAAACGGAATGCTAAATTCTTTAGACCCTTATTCTTCTTTGATGAAGCCTGAGGAGTTCAAAGAGCTTGAGATAGAAACCAAAGGAACCTTTACCGGTATTGGGATCGAGATTACCATAAAAGACGACATAATCACCGTCGTTGCCCCGATAGAAGACACTCCTGCCTGGAAAGCTGGCATCAAGCCAGGAGATAAAATTCTAAAGATAGAAGATAAACCTACCAAAGGTATGAGTCTTACAGAGGCGGTTAAACTCTTAAGAGGTCCTAAAGGAACAAAGGTTAAAATAACCATTCTCAGGAACGATAAAGATATAAAAGAAATCACCCTCGTAAGGGATGTTATCCCTATAAAAAGTGTTAAGGTTAAGGTTCTTGAACCTGGGTATGCCTACGTGAGGATTACCAATTTTCAAGAAAAAACTCATCAAGAGTTGATAGATGTTTTGGAAGAGCTTGAGAAAAAAGAATTAAAAGGTATAGTATTAGACCTTAGATATAATCCAGGAGGACTTTTATCCTCGGCTATAGATGTAGCAGATGAATTTTTGGAAAAAGGAGTGATTGTTTCTATAAAGGGGAAGTCTAAAGATTCAGGAATGGTGTTTGAAGCCAAACCTAACCCCTCTAACAGAAAACACCATTATCCTATCGTAATTCTTATAAATCATGGCACAGCCTCAGCCTCTGAAATAGTTACCGGTGCGTTAAAAGACCATAAAAGAGCCCTTGTCCTTGGTCAGAAAAGTTTTGGTAAGGGAAGGGTACAAACTGTTATACCTCTTGATGATGGCTATGCAGTAAAACTAACTACTGCTTTTTATTACACCCCAAGTGGAGTTTGCATCGATAAAATCGGTATCTCTCCTGACATAGAAATACCTGCGATGGTTGAAGCTACTACTAAAGAAAAACCTAAAGACAAAGACGAAGAGGATTTACTTAAACCATGGACCTCTCCTGAAGAGGATTTTCAGGTAAAGATGGCTCTCTCTATCTTGAAAAACCTAAAAGAAATTTCTAAGTTGAATTTTTAATGTTTGACCCTAAGGTTTTTATTCTTTTAACACCTGTTTTGCTGCTGGCCTTGACAGTCCATGAGTTTTCTCATGGACTGGTCGCTTATCTTTTAGGAGATCCTACTCCTAAACTTGCAAAAAGGCTTAGCCTAAACCCTATCAAACATCTTGATTTTTTTGGAACGTTAACTTTGTTTCTTACTCAAGCCATAGGTTGGGCCAAACCAGTACCTATCAACCCAAACTACTTTAAAAACCCCTGGAGGGACATGGCTCTTGTTTCTATAGCTGGGCCTTTATCCAACATCTTGCTTGCCTTTATCTTTGGGTTCCTTTTTCATTTATTTTATGGCTTAAATTTAAACTACTCCTCTTTTGTGATTTCCCAACCTCTTGCCCTAATGTGCTTTTTAGGTATAAAAATAAACCTTGGTCTGGCTATCTTTAACCTTTTGCCTATCCCTCCTTTAGACGGAAGTAAGGTTATCGTTAAATTTTTACCAAAAACCTGGAGGTTTAACTACCTAAGACTTGAAATGTTTGGGTTTATCTTGATCTTGATTTTAGCCATAACCGGTGTGCTTAGCAAGTTTATCTACCCTATATTAAACTGGTTCACCAATCTGATTTTAGGGATTACCAGTATAGGTAGTATTTAAAAAATCATGGAAAAATCAACGTTAATACTTTGGCTTCTTACCATAACCCTTTGGGGAATATGTCCGATCATAGAAAAAATAGGTCTTAAAAACGTAGACCCTTTTTTAGCGCTTTTCATCAGGACCTCTGCCGCTCTTATAGGATTAAGCTTAGCTGTTTTTCTCACAGGGGCGTTTAAACCAGAAGTACTAAACCTTAAAAATATAGCCGTATTATCGTTAAGCGGGATCTTAGGAGGTTTTTTGGGGATGTTAACCTATTTTACCCTGCTTAAATCTCAAAAGGCCTCTCAAATAGTTCCGCTAACCTCGGTATATCCTCTGGTTTCTACTCTGTTTGCTATTCTGTTTTTAAAAGAAGAGTTGCATCTTACAAAAATCTTAGCCATTTTTCTCATTGTATCTGGGATTTTTCTTTTGTTTAAAAATCCTTAATACCTAAATCTTGGCTATTCACTATAATTCTTAATCACTCTAAATCCCAACCCAAACAAAATAACACAATAAAAAACAAGGACTAAAACACATCCTAAGGACCAAGTATCGAAGGTTTCCTTCCTTATAAGGATGTTGGTATAGGTAAGAGGTAACACAAAAACTACAGGTTTTAAAAATTCAGGGATACGTTCTATCGGAAAAAAGGTTCCACAGAAAAATCCCATCGGAAGGATGAAAAAGTTAAAATAGGTAGCTGTTTCTTCATGCCCTTTCGCAGACATACCTACCAAAAAACCAAGACTTGCAAACAAAAAACAGTTTAGCAAAAGAGCCAACAAAAAAGGTATGGATAACCCAAAGTTAGGATAAGTCAAAAATCCCACAACGATGATCAAGCTTGCGGCAAAAAGCCCTTTTAACATTCCAGCAAGCACCTCTCCGATGATTATGGCACTGTAAGAAATAGGAGCAAGGTACAACACTTGAAAGGTTTTAAAATAAAGTCGATTAAGGTTTATAGAGTTGGCAATCCAGGTATAAGAGTTGGTCATAGAGGTCATGGCTACCAATCCTGGGATAAGAAAACCGAGATAACTTTTACCTTCCATCTGAACCATCCTTCCAAGCCCAAGCCCAAAAACGATAAAATAGATGATAGGAAGCATCATGGCAGAAAGGAGATATCCAAACTTTAAAAGCCTTCTTCTAAAAATCAAAAGTTCTCTCAAAAATACAGGATACCAATCCATCATTCTATCCTTTCTCCTGTAAGTTTGATAAAAACGTCTTCCAAATTAGTCTCTCTTATAACCAAAGGTAATTCGTTTTTCTTAGCAAACTCATAGGCTTCTTCTTTAGTCTTAAAAGTCCACAGTTTTAGCCTTCCTTCTTTGTCTGTATATTCTACGGTAAAAAGCCCTACTGATTGTTTAAGCGCTGAAGGGGTACCAAGGGCTATTAGCCTTCCCTTAGACAAAATACCTACTCTATCACAAAGAGCCTCTGCCTCTTCTATGTAATGGGTAGTAAGAAATACCGTTTTGCCCTGGTTTTTTATCCTTTTTATTAGTTCCCAAAGATGCCTTCTTATCTGAGGGTCAAGTCCGATAGATGGTTCGTCTAAAAACAAAACCTGTGGGTCTGAAAGCAACGCCCTTGCCAGAAGAAGCCTCCTTTGCATCCCACCTGAAAGTTTAGAAACTAAGGCATCCTTTCTCTCCCAAAGGCCTACATTTTCTAACAAATCTTTGATTTTTTCTTTTAACTGACTTATTTTATGAAGTTTTCCATAGATAAACATATTCTCGTATACTGTCAAATCTCTATCTAAGTTATTTTCCTGAGGAACCACACCGATAAATTTTTTTATTTCATAGGCCTTTTTTATCACATCAAAACCGTTGATAAAACATCTACCAGCATCAGGCTTGGTTAAGGTAGTTAAAATTTTTACTATCGTAGTTTTTCCTGCACCGTTTGGGCCAAGAAGTCCAAAAATCTCTCCTGATTTTATCTCAAAACTTACCCCATCAACTGCCTTGACCTTCCCATAGTATTTAACAAGCCCTTCAACCTTAATCATAAAAAAAACCCTTTCATCGACAAAAAACTAACATAAAAAGAATTTTTCTTCACTTTTTCAACCAACTTTTTTAAAGTTAATAATACCTTGTATTTAAGCACTATGCAATCCTAAATCCTTAGGAAAATTCAAAATATTCTTCTACCCGTTCTTTTACTCCAAAATCATTCAAACAGTCAAAACGATAACAGTAAAAAGGGAATTAAGACTTTTTGGACATAGAAAAAACAACTTACCCCTTATTTTTCAAAAATTATCTCTTAAAACAATTTGCCTTGTTAAAATAGATCTTTAATAGAATAGGCTACAGGGCAGGGAATGATTTGAGAGGTTAGTTTGTAGGAGGATGGTATGACCTACCAGTAGTAACCTGCCCTATTTAAAAAATATGGGTGATTGATAGGTTTATTGAAGGGGTTTACGTGTGGTGAGTGTGGTAGGGAATAGATGTCTGAAAGGGTGTTTTACACCTTAGGAATGGTGCCGGGGGCGGGACTTGAACCCGCACGGAGGTATCTCCACTGGATCCTGAATCCAGCGCGTCTACCTATTCCGCCACCCCGGCTATGAAAGGATATTTAACAAGAAGTTCTTCTTCTGGCAAGGGTTTATCAAACAAGAAGCCCTGTACGTAAGTACAACCAATTTGTTTTATTATATCAAGTTGTCCCTGGGTTTCAACCCCCTCAGCTAAAGTCTCTATACCTAATTTTTGGGCTAAAAGTACTATCACTTCAACCAAGTCCTTATCTTTCTTATTTTTTATTATATCTTTAATAAAACTCATATCTATTTTTATCACATCGATCGGTAAAAACCTTAAATAACTTAACGCACAATACCCAGTCCCGAAATCATCTATCATCACCTTTATATTTTTCTCTTTAATCCTTTTTAAAATCTCTTTCGCATATAATATATTTTCTATAAAAACCCTTTCTGTAATCTCTAATCTGACTTCCTTATGTTGAAAACGCGACAGAAACCTCTCTATAAAATCCTCTCTATTAAAAGAACGGGCAGAAATGTTAACCGAAATAGGTACCCTAAACCTCTCAGTCTTTTTACTTATCTCCTCAAACATCCACTCCTCAAATTTAGGTAAAAACCTGCTTCTCTCCAAATAATCTATAAACTGTGATGGATTGTAAACCGTATCATCTACCTTTATCCTAACCAAAGCCTCTAACCCTGCTAAAGAAAGGTCTTCCACCTTAAAATAAGGTTGGTAGTAAAAAACAAAAAGATTCTCTTTTAAAGCTTTTTCAAAAAGGTAATCTAAAGAGACAATCTCCTGTGCTTTTAACTCCATAGATTGAGCAAAAAATCTAAACTCTCCTGCTCCAAATTTTTTAGCCTCACTTAAGGCAAGAGATGCCTTTTCAAGTAAGTCTCTAAAATTAGTTCCATCTTGAGGATAAAAACTAATACCGATATTTGTAGAAAGGGCTATTTCCTGCCCATCTATGTTAAAGCCCATTTCTTTAATCAAAGAAAGCTTTTCTATCAATCCTTGAATATTATGATATTCCTCCTTTTCCAAAAAACAAGCAAACTCATCAGACCCAATCCTGGCTGTAAATTGATTGCTTTTTTTAAAAAGATTTTTAAAAAAACTACCTAACTCTTTTAAAATCCTGTTCCCTGTCTCAAAACCATAAGTTTGGTTTATGTAAACAAAATTGAATATGTCTAAAACTATCAAACAGCCTTCGTCCACTCTTTCCAAAATCTGATTAACTCTTTTCTCAAGGCCATCAAGGTTTAAAAGACCGGTAAGTAAATCCTCTGTAGTGACCTTCTCTAATTTGGAGATAAGTTCTCTCTCTGTACTAACATCTCTCCCTATTAAAAGATACCTGCGTTCTTTTTCTGAAATTCTTAATGGATATATCTTAGTCTGTAAATAAATATTGTTTTTGGTGCAGAATAAAATATCCGAAAACTCTTTATCCTCTTGAGATATAACCTGGAAAAAAGTTTGGTTAAAATCATAATCAAGCCCCTGCAAGCCTAATATCTCTAAAGATTTCCCATAAAGTTCTTCAAAACTGAGGCCACAACTCTTAGATACAGTTTCATTACAAAAAATTATCCTTCCTTTTTCGTCTAAAACCACCATAGCTGCAGGAGATTTAATAAGGGCTTGAGAGATGATAACGTTGTTTCTAATCTCCTCTATCCGCTTTAAAGCAAACTCTATGTCTCCCCTTAACTCCTCTAAAAGCCCTAAGGTCTCATCGGTAAAAAAATTGGGCTCCTTGGCATAAAGACCTAACACACAATAAGGATTACCATTTTTATAGATAGGTATCCCTGCTACTGAAAGATACTGCCTTTTCAAAACCTCTTCTCTCCAAGGATAAAAACGAGGATCAGTTCTTATGTCAGAGATTATGACGATTCTGTTTTCTCTTAATCCTGTACCCAAAGCTCCTCTACCCTCAGGAACATCTCCTCTTACAGAAACCTTGATTTTTTCAAAAAGTCCTGCTTCATATCCATAGTAATACTTAGGTTTGATAAGTAGTGTCTCCCAATCAGGAAATCCTACCCAAACAAACCTAAGCCCTATCTTCTCTACCAGGTTCTTACAAATCTTCTCAAAAACCTCCTCTTCAGTTAGGGAACTGGTTATCGTCTGGTTAACCTCTCTA
>NZ_JASUTP010000022.1:0-22147 GCF_030445475.1 Thermodesulfobacterium sp.
TATCACGAGCTTTAGGTCTTTGTGCTTTTCTTTTAGCTCTCTAAAAATTCTCAAAAGATACCACTGACCTTTTGGCTTGGTTAGTCTTCCTGCTGTGATGATTGTATCTTGTTTTAACACTTCTTCAAAGTTTCCTAAATCTTCCATAGCAAGCCTTTTTATATCTTCTATGGGATATGGATTGTAAATAACTTTTATTTTCCTTTGATCCATTCCAAAATTTTCTATTAAATCACTCGCAACATCTTTAGAGACGGCAATCAGGAAATCTGCCTTGTTATAGAGAATTCTAAGAACGGCTTTATACGCGAGATTTAAGAATTTTCTTGTTAGTCCCTTTCCCAAAAATGGGTCTTCAAGAAAGGTATTTGTATAGTTAGAATGAAAAGATAATATTATCTTTTCTTTTTCAACCTTAGTTATGGTGTTATAAAAGTTCATTGGTTCCAGAAAACTTATGGAAGCAAAGGGCTTTATTCTCTTCTTCACGCCTTTTAACCTAAAAAACCTTATTGGAAGATTAATTATTTTCCTTATTAAGTTTTGTGAAGAAGGAGAGTTCAATACAAAAATTTCTCCATTTACTTCTTGTTTAACGACTTTTTCAAAAATTACTATATAGTTTTCATAATCTTTAATACCATGAGAAAGGTTAGCTACAACCCGTTCTGCTCCCCCAGAGCCTAAATGTGAAACAAGAAATACCAACCTTTTCATATCCTTGCCTGAAAATAAAGGTGAACCCCATTCCCTTTGAGCTTCCCCAGGTATAGGAGAACAAAAGGTGATAGAGCCAAATTTCTTCCAAGCTTTAAAGCCTTAAGCATAATGGCAGTTTTCTTTCTTTCAGAGATCTTGTCCAAATCCTCTACCGCGTAAGCTCTTGCCTTTCTTTCGCTACCAACTACCATTGCCTTAAGCTTATTCTTTAATTCGTCTAAGTTACCAAATAACTTTTTTTCTACGTAAGGAAACAGCTCCTTAAAGGGGAAGTCTGATTTTATGACCTTCACCTCTGAAAAACCCGCAAGTTTTAAAGCACTTTCTAAAGACCCTTTTGAAAAGCGAAGGAAGTGGTGAGGCGGATGGTCTACATAAGAATACCATTTCTGATAAAATGTTCTTTGAAACATGCTCTCCCTGTCTGGAACACTCCCTGCTATATACCCTCCATCTTTTAGAAGGTCTTTTACCATCTTTAAAAATTCTTTAGGTTTATCTTGGTGTTCAAGAACTTCAAAGAAGGTTATAACGTCAAACTTAAGCCCTTCTTTTTTTGCAAATTCATAAAACTCTTCAAGACTCATGGCAAAAACTGTATCTATGCCAAGCTCTCTTTTCACAGTTTCCACAGACTTTGTATCAAAATCTATGCCCCACACTTCAAAACCAGCTTCTTTTGCATGTCTTATAAACCTTCCGTCTCCGCATCCTATATCAAGAAGTTTTCCAGCCCTTAAAGGGAAATACCTAAAAAAGGCTTTGTGATTATCACCTAAACTTAAACTTACCCCCTCATGAAAAGCTATATAGTCTTCAAACACCTCACTCTCATAAAACTCAGGGATAATCTTCAGAGGCTCCCACCAATGCACATCGCAGTTTGGCCACTCGTAGCGCTTGTATTCTTGTTTGGTGTATGGAGATACATAAACTTCTCTGTAGTCATCTACAGAAACCTTCTCCTCGCATATAGGACAAAAAGTTTCAGTCTTCATTAAAATTTCTCCTTTTACCTATATTGTGTCTATAATATAGCACAAAATAGCTTGATAAGCAAAGGAAAAAATAAGCAAAAAAAGTCCCTAAACAAATTCCTTTTATTCCAAACTTATAAACTACTACAAAAAGATAATTTAAAAATCCGTTTACAAGGATCCCAATGATAGCTATAAAAAATACAGGCTTTAGCCAATTTAAAACTTGATAAGCACGGTATAAAATAGGCCAAATAAACATAAAAGCAAGGCTTAAAGCGTAATATCTTGTTGCTTCTGCTGTAAGGGCTACATCTGTCATGCTAAATCTTCCATAGCCAAAGATTAATGAAACCGCTACTTTACCAAAAATAAAAATACCTAACGCAAAGGGAATACCTATCAAAAGAGAATACTTAATATAAAGGTTTATTTTTTCAAAAGATGCCTTTACTTCAGATAGAGCAGTAATTGCCATATGCTCAAGCTTAACTATATTGCGAGGCACTGTTGCAACAAGTAAACCATAAGTTAAGGCAGAAATTCCTTTTTCTCCAAGAAGTGAAGCAAAGGCTCTGTCAACAAGTATGTAGAGATGAAATACACCATATAGGGCAGAAAGATAGAAAAAATGATTCAAAATCAGCTTAACCCTTTCATCAAAGTAAAATTTAAGATGAATAAATTCTTTTGCCCTTAAAAGTAAAAAAAGAGTTGCCAAAACCTGAGAAATTGAAAAAGAAATAGGAATTACTCTAAAATCTCGAAAAAAATAAAGACCTAAGGCTATTAGAATAAAACTTGAAACAGAAAAAATTAGTTCTCCTAAAAAATACTCGGTAAACCTGCGAAGGCTTCTTAAAACTGCTCCAAAATGCTGAAAAATAAAGTTTAAACAGAGATATGGTAAAAGAAAAAAATAAGAAACACCTAAATAGTGTTTAGCTTCCTCGCTAAAGCCTATGGGAATGTGTTTTAAAATTGGATAAAGTAGAATTGAAAAGACTAATATTGAAAAAGCTAAAATTAAGGTAAAAGTAAGTAAAAGGGCTGATAGCTTTTTAAAGGCTTCTTGTCCTTCAAGTCTTGACTCAACCAAGTTTGGAATCCCTATTGAATCAAAGACATCAGCAAAGATAAGAAAAATCCCAAGCAGGGATAAAGCCATAAAGACAGCATCAGTTTGATAGCTAAAGCCAAGAAGAATGGCAATAGCTAAGTGCTTTAGATAACCTGCAAACCTTGCAAATAGGTTTAAGAAAGAAGATCTTATAAGGGCATATCTTATTGCTTCAGGCTTTGTGTTTAAGTCAAAAATCTCTGATAAAATTTGTTTAATTTTAGATTTCAACACAAATTCCCTATAAACTTACTTGCCTATTTTTAGCTACTTCTTATCTTATTTTTCTGCTTTCTCTTAGTCTGATATTTTAAATTTCCTACCCCAATTAAATCACCAATGTCCGCACCCCTTAACCCTTACTTTATCACTAATTCACTACTACCTTTAGAAACTTCTTTTTTCCTACTCTGAATACATATTCTCCTGGTGAGAGCTCTATTTCTTCTTGGGTTAAAACCTCTTTGTTTAAATCTATAGCCTTTTGAGCAATAAGACGTCTTGCTTCAGAATTACTTTTTACTACGCCTTGGTCTTTCAGCAAACCAGGAACCCATATCTTACCTGGAGGTATATTTATGGTAGGTACCTCGGTAGGAAGTTCTTTTCTGCTAAAAACCCTCTCAAACTCTTCTTCTGCTTTAAGAGCTGCCTCCTTTGAGTGAAACTGAGCAACTATGTAGCTTGCCAACCTTTTCTTTGCTTCCTTAGGATGAAGCTCTCCTTTTTCTACCGAAGCTTTCATCTTTTCTATCTCTTTTTCTGAAAACTCAGTAAGAAGAAGATAGTATTTCCACATAAGCTCATCAGGTATAGACATAAGCTTTCCGAACATCTCATTAGGAGGCTCCATAATCCCTACATAGTTACCCAGGCTTTTGCTCATCTTCTGAACTCCGTCAAGCCCCTCTAATATAGGTAGCGTAAGAATAACCTGTGGCTCTTGCCCGTATTCTCTTTGAATGTCCCTTCCGATTAAAAGGTTAAAAAGCTGGTCTGTACCTCCCAATTCTACATCTGCCTCAAGGGCAACAGAATCATAAGCCTGAAAAAGAGGATAAATAAGCTCATGAATGCTGATAGGAAGTCCGCTTTCAAACCGCTTCTTAAAATCTTCCCTTTCAAGGATTCTTGCAACAGTGTATTTGGCACAAAGTCTTATCATGTCTTCAGCATTCATCTTAGACAACCATTGACTGTTAAACACGATCTTCGTTTTTTTTGGGTCTAAAATCTTAAAAACCTGTTCTTTGTAAGTTTTAGCGTTCTCTAAAACCTGTTCTTTAGTAAGAGGAGGACGAGTTTCAGACCTACCTGTTGGGTCCCCTATCATAGCTGTAAAATCACCTATTAAAAAATAGACTTCATGCCCAAGGTCCTGGAATTGTTTCATCTTTCTTAAAAGCACCGTATGCCCAAGGTGAAGGTCAGGAGCTGTAGGGTCAAATCCTGCTTTTATCCTAAGAGGACGTCCCTCTTTATAAGACTTCTCAAGTTTTTTTATTAACTCCTCTTCTTCTATCAAATCAACCGTTCCCCTCTTAATAAGCTCTAATGCCCTTTTTATTTCTTCATTCATAATTCCCTCCTACATTTAACTCTTTTTTAAATTTTTTAACAGTTTTAATCTGAAAAATAAGTTAAAATTGCCTCTACCAGACCTGGTATGGTATATTCTTTAGCCTCTATCTGTGGAGTAACACCATGCTTTATAAGTTCTTGAGAGGTAATCGGACCAATGGAAGCAAAAAGCGTATTTTTTAACTCTACTTCTTCTTCTAACTCGGACAGAAGCCTAAAAAAATTCTTAACCGTAGAAGAACTGGTAAAAGTTATGATATCTATACCTTGTTTTAACTCTTCTTTAAACGCAATTTTTGTCTCTTCTGGAAGGACGGTTTGATAGATCGGAACTACCTCTACAATGGCTCCAAGTTCTTCTAAACCCCTAGGTAACACATCTCTAGCTTCTTTAGCTCGAGCAATAAGCACCTTCTTTCCTTCGATAGGTATCTTCGAAAAAGCCTCTAAAAGCCCTTCTTGGGTAAAGTTTTTTTCAGGAATAAGGTCAGCCTTAATCCCCCAACCTTCTAAAGCTTCAGCCGTTGCCTTTCCTATTACAGCTATCTTTAAATCCTTTAAAACCCTCAAATCCCTTTCGGTTTCTAACAGAGTTTTTATAAAAAATCTAACCCCATTTTCTGAGGTGAAAACCAGCCAATCATAAAGGTTTAATCTTTCCAAAAACGCTGTATTACAAATTGGCACAACTTTTATCAAAGGTAACTCTACTACGTCTGCGCCAAGTTCTTCAAGCAAAAAAGAAAGTCTGCTTGCTTGTTCTCTGGTACGTGTAATAGCTATCCTTTTACCAAACAGAGGTTTCCTTTCAAACCAGTTAAAATCAGGTCTTAGTTTTACCACCTCTCCTACCACGATGATAGCCGGAGGCTTTATCCCTGCTTTTTCTACCTCGGCTACGATGTTTTCTAGACATCCAGTAACTACTTTTTGCTTTGGAAGAGTTCCCCATTGTATTAAAGCTACCGGAGTTTTAGGGTCTTTGCCTTCTTTTATCAAATTTTCGACGATATATTTAAGATTTTTAACCCCCATCAAAAAAACTAAAGTTCCAAGTTTAGCTAAAGCTTTAAAATCGATTTTACTTTCAGGTTTTCCTTCTGCCTCATGTCCGGTGATGATGGCTAAGGTAGAGGTATAGTCACGATGGGTAACAGGAATCCCAGCATAAGCCGGAACTGCAATCGCAGAGGTAACGCCAGGAACTACCTCAAAAGGAATCCCCTCCTTAACAAGCTCCTCTAGCTCTTCACCACCTCTACCAAAAAGAAAAGGATCTCCACCTTTAAGCCTTACGACCTTTTTCCCTTCCTTAGCTTTTTTTACCAAAAGTTTATTGATTTCTTCCTGTGGTAATGTGTGTTCTCCACCTTTTTTACCTACATAGATCTTTTCAGCTCCTTCTTTACAAAAAGAAAGAAGTTTGGGGTTAGCTAAATAGTCATATATTACTACCTCTGCTTGTTCTAAAATTCTTTTTCCTTTAAGAGTAAGAAGTTGGGGATCTCCTGGACCAGCACCTACCAAATATACCTTTCCTTGAGCCATGTTTTATCTCCTCGATTAGCTACTTTGATATATTTCAGATAAAATCTTTTCTCCTCCCAAGGAAAGAAGACGTTTTGCAAGCCTTTCCCCTAAAATTTCTGGATTTTCGACCTCACCCTTTTCAACCTGTTTATAGAATCTTTCTCCTTCTAAATCACTTATAAAACCCACCATAAAAATTTCGTTTCCTTTTAACCACGCATAGGCTCCAAGAGGAACTTGACAGCCACCTTCCAAAGTCCTTAAAAAGGCCCGCTCAGCCCTTATACATATCTCTGTAGGCTCATGGTGGAGACAGGAAAGTAAATTTTTTATCTTTAAGTCATCCTTTCTAATCTCTACAGCTAAAGCTCCTTGACCTACAGCTGGAACCATTTCTTCTATAGAAAATCTTCTATATTCTATGCAAAGGTTTAACCTTTTTAAACCAGCCTCAGCAAGTACAATCCCTGCAAACTGGCCTTCTTTCCATTTTCTTAAACGGGTATCCACATTTCCTCTTAGAGGTAAAATTTCTAAATCTTTTCTAATTTTTTTCAGTTGCGACATCCTTCTTAGACTACTTGTTCCTACCCTTGATTTAGAAGGTAGGTCTAAAAAATCCCGATCTGAAATCCAAACATCAAAAGGAGACTCCCTTTCAGGAATACAACCTATTTCTAAACCATCAGCCAGCACCGAAGGAACATCTTTAAGGCTATGAACTGCTAAATCTATCTCCTTTCTTAAAAGAGCCTCTTCTATCTCCTTAACAAAAAGGCCCTTTCCTCCTATTTTACTCAAAGGGGAGTCTACAATTTTATCTCCTGTGGTTTTGATGATTACCTTTTCAAAGTGTATATGTGGAAAAAACAATTTAAGACGACCTATTACCCAATCGGTTTGAGCTAAAGCTAACTTGCTTCCTCTGGTGCCAACCCTTATTTCCACAAACCCTCCGATAGACGAATTTATCCACAGCTACTACAAGTTCCACCTTTACAGGTGGCGCAAGCAGAACCCGATGAACTTACAAACTTGGAACCTGATTTAAAAGCTACTTGAGACATAAGTTTAGTAACTTTTGGGCTTTTACATTTTTTACACCTTACTTCTTCTGTAGGTTTTAAAACGAGCTCTTCAAAAACCTCTCCACATTCTTCGCATTTAAACTCATAGATAGGCATGGAGCTTAACTCCCTCCTTTTAAAAAATTTTAACTAAAACGATTTTAAAATAAACCCTTCTACCGTTAAGTCAAGACTTAAAAAACGTTGGAAAAACTTTAAGGATATATAATCAAAATATTCCCTAAACCTCTTACTTGCAGGGATTGAAAAAAATAGCAAAAAATGATATATTCAAAATCTATGAAAGCCATAAGAATAGAAGTAGCGGTTAAACCTGAAATTAAAGACGTTTTTGGTCTAAAAGTCCAAAAAAAGATAACTACAGATCTTAATCTTGAGGTTGAAGCTGTTAAATTTATCAAAGTATATTTAGTAGAAGGGAATTTTTCCCTTGATGTTTTAGAAAAATTTGCCCAGTCTGCCCTTTGCGATCCGGTAATTCAAATTTACACTCTTAACCATCCAATAGGGTTAAAGCTCCAGTATGATTTTGATTGGGCTTTAGAAATCGGTTACAGACCAGGAGTTACAGATAACGAAGGGAAAACAGCAGAAGAAGCCCTGTCTTACCTTCTTGAAAGACCTTTAGATTCGCAAAAAGAAGGGGTTTATTTCGCTAAACAATTCTTAATTAAAGGGAAACTTTCGAAGGAAGCCATAGAAAAAATTGCTAAAGAACTTTTGGCTAATGAACTTATAGAAAGATGGTTTATTCTTTCTAAAGAAGAATTTTTAGAAAAAAATGGATTTACTTATCCTGTTCCAAGAGTCACAGAGTATTTTCCTCCTTTAGTTGACACTTTTGACTTAAAATCTTTTTCAGATGAAGAATTATTAAATCTTTCCAAGCAAAGACTTTTAGCCTTAAATTTAGAAGAAATGAAAAAGATCCAAAGTTTTTTTTCTGATCCGGAGTTCATCCAAAAAAGAAAGGAAGTTGGGCTGAACGAAGAGATTACTGACGTTGAGTTGGAAAGTCTTGCTCAAACCTGGTCTGAACATTGCAAACATAAAATTTTTAACGCCAAAATTTTTTATAAAGATTGGGATACCGGAGAAGAAAAAGAGATTGATAGCCTATTTAAAACCTATATCAAAGCTTCAACCGAAGAAATTCGGAAAGAAAAAGGAGAAAAAGACTTTTGTTTATCTGTTTTTGTAGATAACGCTGGCGTTATAAAACTTGATGAAAACTGGGCTTTGGCTTTTAAAGTAGAGACCCATAACAGCCCTTCAGCCCTTGACCCTTACGGTGGAGCTTTAACAGGAATAGTAGGAGTAAACAGAGATCCTTTGGGTACAGGAATGGGAGCTAAACTCATCTTTAACACCGATGTCTTTTGTTTTGCTCCACCTAATTGGGACAAGCCTTTACCTCCACGGGTACTCCATCCCAAAAGAATTTTTGA
The DNA here is from genome assembly GCF_030445475.1 of Thermodesulfobacterium sp. NCBI lineage: Bacteria > Pseudomonadati > Thermodesulfobacteriota > Thermodesulfobacteria > Thermodesulfobacteriales > Thermodesulfobacteriaceae > Thermodesulfobacterium > Thermodesulfobacterium sp. The sequence continues at coordinate 8,465 of NZ_JASUTP010000022.1, forward strand.
AGGAGTAAGAGAAGGTGTCGAACATGGTGGAAATCAAAGTGGTATCCCTACGATAAACGGTTCTATTGTTTTTGATCCAAGATATATAGGTAAACCTCTGGTTTATTGCGGAACCGGTGGACTTTTACCTTTATATCTAAACGACAAACCTTCTTGGAAAAAAAAGGCTAACCCAAATGATTTAGTAGTGATGATAGGTGGGAAGATAGGTAAAGATGGGATTCACGGTGCTACTTTTTCTTCAGAAGCTTTACATGAAGGTTCTCCAGCCACCGCTGTACAAATAGGTGATCCTATTACCCAAAAAAAATTGGTTGATTTTATCTTAAAGGCACGGGATGAAGGTCTTTACAATTCTATAACTGACAATGGTGCTGGAGGTTTATCCTCATCAGTGGGAGAGATGGCTAAAGAAGCTGGTGGGGCTGAAATAGATTTAGCGAAAGCTCCTTTAAAATATCCTGGTTTAAGACCTTGGGAGATTTTAGTTTCAGAAAGTCAGGAAAGAATGACCTTAGCTGTTCCCCCAGAGAAAATCGAAAGATTTTTAGAATTAGCTGAAAAGATGGGAGTTTTAGCCACAGTTTTAGGAAGGTTTAACGATTCTGGTTACTTTCATGTAAAGTATCAAGAAAAAACAGTAGCCTTGTTACCTTTAGAGTTTTTACATGAGGGGGTGCCGCAACTTAAACTTTTTGCGGAATGGAAGGCTCCTCAATATCCGGAAAAGTTAAATTTTGAACCTCCTAAAGATTATGGAGAAGTTCTTAAAAATCTTTTAAGTTCTTACAACATCTGTTCTAAAGAATACGTAGTCAGGCAGTATGACCATGAGGTACAAGGAGGTAGTGTTATCAAGCCTTTAGTAGGAGTTGAAAATGACGGTCCAAGTGATGCTGCTGTACTTCGTTATGATTTAAACTCTGAACGGGGAATAGTAGTCTCTCATGGAATATGTCCCAAGTTTTCAGATTATGATACTTACTGGATGGTAGCTAATGCCATAGATGAAGCTATAAGAAATGCGGTATGTGTGGGAGCTGACTTAGAACATATGGCAGGTCTTGACAACTTCTGCTGGTGTGACCCTATAGAAGGAGAAAAAAATCCTGACGGAAGGTATAAATTGGCTCAGTTAGTAAGGGCGAATATGGCTCTCTATGATTTTACTAAAGCTTATGGAGTCCCTTGTATTTCAGGTAAAGACTCTATGAAAAACGATTACCTAATGAATGTGGGGTTAAAACCAAATGAACCTAATCCTTATGGTGTAGGAGTAGTTCTTCCAGATGGAACCCTTAAGATTTCCATACCCCCTACTCTGCTCTTTTCTGTAGTAGCTACTATTCCTAACGTTAGATTAGCCCAAACGATGGAAGTGAAAGCTCCGGGAGATTTGGTCTACCTTTTAGGAATAACCAAAGAAGAAGTTGCTGGGTCAGAGTACTTGAGTCTACTCGGACTAAAAGGAGGGGTCGTCCCCAAGCCTAATGCCTACCTTAACAAAAAACTCTACCTAAGACTAAGAGATGCTATTTATTCAGGGTTTGTTTCTTCTGCCCATGATGTTTCAGACGGAGGTTTAGCGGTATGTCTTGCGGAAAAGGCCTTTTCTGGTGGTTTCGGCCTCTTTATAGACTTAACAGCTGTGCCTTATGAAGGAGAAAAAAGAGAGGATTTTATTTTATTTTCTGAAAGTGCGGGGAGGATAGTGGTAACAGTAAAGAAGGAAAAAGCTAAAGATTTTGAAGCTTTGATGAGAGATGTCCCTTGTTCTTTGATAGGCGAAACCATCGAAGAACCTTACTTAGTGATAAAAGGTTTTGAAGAAAAGGTGTTAATAAAAGAGCCCTTAAAAGGACTTAAAGAAGCCTGGCAGAAACCTTTTAAAGATTGGTAAGAAGAGGTAAATAACATGCCTCTAAAAGTTTTTTCTTATCCTTCTAAAAGAGCTGAAACATATCTCAATAAGCTTTTAAACCGGGTAGAAACCTTTCCTGCTAAAAAAGAAAAATATGTAAAGTCTATAGGAGATAAGGTAAAAAAGTTTGGAGATAAAGCCCTTTTAGAATATACTCTACTCTTTGATAAAGTATCTCTAACTACTTCAGACCTTAGGGTAAAAGAAACAGAGATAGAAAAGGCTTACCGGGAAGTATCTGAAGAACTTGTCAGTGCCATCAGGCTTGCGGTAGAAAAGGTTAAACGTTTCCATGGTCAGCATTTACCTACTTCTTGGTTTATTAAGCAGGAAAAAGAGGTACTTCTTGGCCAGTTGGTTACTCCGGTAGAGGCAGCAGGAATTTATATACCTGGAGGTACTTCAGGAGAAACCCCACTAATTTCTACCGTGGTGATGACAGCAGTTCCTGCAAAGCTTGCCGGGGTAAAAAAAGTGGTTATGGTATCTCCTCCTCGAAAGGATGGAAGCTTACATCCAGGGCTTCTTGTTGCAGCTAAAGAAGCGGGAGTAGACGAAATTTATAAAGTAGGTGGCCCTTGGTCTATTTTTGGATTGGCCTATGGAACAGAAACTTTACCCAAGGTTGACGTCATCTGTGGTCCAGGTAATATCTATGTTACTATCGCTAAAAAACTAGTCTCTTCTCAAGTAGGTATCGATATATTAGCAGGCCCAAGTGAAGTTTTAATAATAGCAGACGAAACCGCTAATCCTGAGTTTGTGGTTTGGGATTTACTTGCCCAGGCTGAGCACGACCCTATGAGTCTTGCTGTGCTGGTTACCACCTCTTCTTCTCTGATAAAAGAACTTAAAAAACTTCTTCCTTTGGCTCTAAAGAAAGGATTAAGAAGTGAGATAGCAGAAAAAGCCCTAAAACAAAGAGGTGCAGTTTTTAAAGTAAGAACACTAGAAGAAGCTTTTTATCTTGCTAATATTATCGCTCCTGAACATTTAGAGTTGATGATAGAAAACCCTATGGATCATCTTTTTAAGGTAAAAAATGCCGGGGCGGTGTTTTTAGGTGCCTTTACCCCAGAAGCTATAGGAGATTATATAGCGGGACCTAATCATGTTTTACCGACTATGGGGCTTGCCAGGTTTTCTTCTTCTCTTTCTCCAGAAAAGTTTCTTAAAAAAATAAACTTTATCCAGTATTCAAAAGAGGCATTGGTTGATGAGGCATCTAAGGTCATTCTTCTTGCTGAGACAGAAAACCTTCCCTCTCATGCTGAAGCTATTAGGGTTAGAATAAAAACTCTAAAAGGGGAAGACCTATGAAAAACCCTTTCTGTTATTATGAATTCTTAGAAGAAATCACTGAAGAAGTTTCTACCGAGATAGAAACCTTAGGTCCTTGCAAAATACCCAACCCAATGCCACTTTCTCCCTCTTGTTTTGTAGAGGATAACACTAGAATAACCCTAAGGCTTAACGTAGACTATTTAAAAGCTCAACTAACGCAAGAAAAACCTGTCATTTCTTTAGAGGTAGCTGGACCAAGACCTTATATCTATTTTGATCCGTCTAAATTAAAGGTAGGCATAGTAACCTGTGGAGGGTTATGTCCTGGGATTAACGATGTAATCAGGTCTTTAGTTATGACTTTGTATTATTCTTATGGAGTGGATAGAATCTTAGGCTTTAAGTATGGACTTCAAGGTTTTATCCCAAGGTATGGACATGAAGTAATAGAGCTTTCTCCAGAAAAGGTAAAAGATATCCATTCGATGGGAGGGACCTTTCTTGGCACCTCAAGAGGGCATCAACCTGTAGAAGAGATAGTTGACACCCTTGAAAGGTTAAATATCAACCTTTTATTTATGATAGGAGGAGATGGAACCTTTAGAGCAGCTAACAAGATTAAAGAAGAGATAGATAGAAGAGGAGTAAAAATAGGTATCGTTTGTGTTCCCAAAACGATAGACAACGACATCTGGCTAGTTTCAAAAACCTTTGGGTTTAACACCGCGGTAGAAATGGCTTGTTATGCCATAAGATGCGCCCATACAGAGGCTATCGGAGTGCCTAATGGTATAGGGTTAGTAAAACTTATGGGTAGGCATTCAGGGTTTATCGCTGCTGCAGCCACCTTAGCTACCAGAGAGGTTAACTTTTGTCTTATTCCAGAGATGGATTTTGATTTGGAAGGGCCTCAGGGACTTCTTTGTAAGTTAGAAAAAAGATTGTTAGCAAGAAAACATGCGGTTATAGTGGTAGCTGAAGGTGCTGGGCAAAAATATGTACAAAAAGACCCTCCTGAATATGATGCCTCAGGTAATCTAAAATTAGGAGATATAGGCAAGTTTTTAAAAGAAAAAATTGAGGAATATTTTAAGCAAAAAGGTCTTCCTGTGGTTATACGTTACATAGACCCAAGTTATATCATAAGAAGTGTTCCTGCCAACGCAGAAGACAGAATTTTTTGTGGATTTTTAGCTCAGTATGCAGTTCATGCCGGAATGGCAGGAAAAACCGGTCTTATGATAAGCTATCTCAACGACCAGTTTGTCCATATACCTATAAAAGAGGCGATTAAAAAACGAAAACAGGTAAATCTTTATGGCCGATTCTGGCTTTCGGTTTTAGAATCTACAGGACAGGGTACACTAAAAAATAGCTGATGAAAAGGGCTCAAAAATTAGTTTTAGTTATCTTTTCTTTTTTAATTCTTTTAACTTCTGTGGTAGCGATTGAAAAACTTTATCCAAAATACGAGCTTCTTACTTACAGCGAGTTTAAAACCTTAGTAAGGTTGGGATTGGTTGACAATCTTACCTTAAAAAAACATGAAATTACAGGAATTTTTCGTGAACAAGCTGCAGAGAAACTTTATGAACTAAGAAACAAACCGGTAAAAATTTCTAACTCATTTAAAGTTTATCGAGCAGAAGACCCTGACCTTTTAAAACTTCTTGAAGAAAAGGGAATCAGATATCAGGTTAAACCTGAGAGCAACCATTGGATTGGGTTATTTTCCTGGTTAATACCGTTGATAATACTTATTGGCTTTTGGCTTTTCCTTTTTAAAAAGTTTACGTCGTCAGATGGAGGTATCATAAGTTTTGGTAAAAGTAAAGCTAAAATCTATGTAGAAGACGAAATACAAGTAACCTTTAAGGACGTGGCTGGGGTTGATGAAGCTGTAGAAGAACTAAAAGAAATCATAGAGTTTTTGAAACATCCTGAAAGGTTTACCAAGCTTGGAGCCAAAATTCCGAAAGGAGTATTACTGGTAGGTCCTCCTGGTACAGGTAAAACCCTTCTTGCAAGAGCTGTAGCAGGTGAAGCAGGAGTTCCCTTTATTTCTATTTCAGGGTCTTCTTTTGTAGAAATGTTTGTGGGAGTAGGAGCTGCCAGGGTGAGAGACCTTTTTTCTCAAGCAGAAAAAATGGCTCCTTGTATCATTTTTATAGACGAAATAGATGCAGTTGGAAGGGTTAGAGGGGTCTCTGCTACAGGAGGTACTGAAGAAAGAGAGCACACCCTGACCCAGCTTCTTACCGAAATGGATGGGTTTGACCCAAAAAAAGGAGTCATCATCATCGCAGCTACCAACCGTCCTGAAATCTTAGACCCTGCCCTTCTTCGTCCAGGAAGGTTTGACAGGGTGGTTGTGGTTGATAGACCTGATTTAAAGGGGAGAGAAGAAATCCTTAGGTTGCATTGCCAAAACATACCTCTTGGTCAAGATGTAGACTTAAAGGTTATTGCTGCAAGAACACCTGGTATGGTGGGAGCAGATCTTGCTAATGTTGTAAACGAAGCAGCTTTGCTTGCTGCAAGAAAGGGTAAAAATTATGTTGAGATGGAAGACTTTGAGGAAGCTATCGATAGAGTAATAGCAGGCCTTGCTAAGAAAAACCGTTATATCTCCCACGAAGAAAAAACCAGAATAGCCTATCATGAAGCAGGACATGCGGTGGTAGCCTCGGTGTTAACACCCCAGGAAAAGGTGCACAGGATTTCTATCATCCCAAGAGGTATTTCTGCCTTAGGCTACACCTTGCAACTTCCTACCGAAGAAAGATATTTGATGACCAAAACTGAACTTTTAGCCAAAATCTCTGTACTTTTAGGTGGTAGGGCTGCCGAAGAATTAGTTTTTAAAGAGGTATCTACAGGAGCTCAAAACGATTTAGAAAGAGCTACCGAAATAGCAAGAGCTATGGTCATGGATTACGGAATGAGTGACATCTTAGGACCGCAAACCTTTAGAAAAAGAGAACATCTGTTTTTGGATGTTCCTTTTAAAGAGAGAGAAATGGTTTCTGAACAAATAGCCTCTCTTATAGACCAAGAAATAAGTCAAACCCTAAAAACTTGTTATGAAACCTCTACCAGAATCCTTTCCGAAAGAATAGAAATTTTAGAAACTATTGTTAAGATTTTAATGGAAAAAGAAGTTTTAGAAGGGGAAGAACTGGAAAAATTGCTTTATCAAAATCCAAAAGGAGGAAACAGTCGATGAAGGTCATATTTAAAGTCTTAATATTAGTCTTTTTTATTTTTTCAACCCATCAACTCAGTTTTAGCAGTCTACCCCCTGAGGTTTATGAACAGGTCAAAAAAGACTTCTCTCCTCTTTCTGGATTACTTATCGGTATAGAAGATAGAGAACTTATAATCGATAAAGGTTTGGTGCAAGGAGTTAAAAATAAAGATATTTTTACGGTTTATAAAAGAGGAAAAAAGATCGTTCACCCTGAAACTCAAAAAACCCTTGGATATCTAAAAGAACCGGTAGCTAAAATAGAAGTTGTCAGAACAGACGAAAACTTTGCCATGGCAAAAGTTATCTATCAAAAAGAGCCTTTAACCGTTCCTATGCCGATTACCAGGTATGCAGACCTAAAAATCCTTGTTATCGTTGAACATACCAACCCAAACGAAAACCTCTTTTTAACCTTAAAAAACAACCTTCCAGACTGTACTATTATTTTCGACCCTAACCTTAGATTTAGCCAAATAACCCCTGAGTATTTATTAGCTGAAAAGTTTGACCTTCTCTTTGTAGAAGAAGAAAACACCATAAAGGTATATAACTCAAAGTTAGACCTTATAAGATACTATGGAGGACTTTCTTATTCAAAGGTATCTACCTCAACTTACCTTAGACCTTCTCAAACCAAAGTAGAACCTAAACCCTTAGGTGAAACACAACCCTCCCTTATAGGTAAGACTAAGGGGGAGGTAGTACAAGCTGAGTTTACAGATATAGACAACGACGGAATTCAAGAAATGATTTATTTTAATTCCCAAGGGCTTTTTATCGTCAAACTAAAAGGAGGGCTTTTAGCCTATTACAAACCTTCTTCAGGAAAGATAGTAAATTTTTCAGTAGGACCAAATGGTTGGATCGCTTTAAACGTGTATGACGATAGAGTTGGGATGAAAAGTGAAATTTTACATTACACCAATCAAGGACTTAACCCAGTGATAACCAACATCAACCTGATTTTAAACTTTGTAGATTATACTGCAAGAGGAATTAAAGATACCCTTTTAGGACAAACCTTTGACCCAGAAACCTTTTTCGGAAAAGAAGTATTTATTCTAAAAAGAGAAAACAACCAGCTTATCTATGCCCACAAACTTAACCTTTTTGAAGGATATCAAAACATAGGAACTAGCTTTGTAGATTTTGATCAGGACGGACAACCTGAGATTTTAACCTACTTAGATGACGGAAGATTAGGGGTGTATAAAAACAATCAACTTCAATGGACTTCTCCTTATGCTATAGCCCAACACTTTTATGAAGTAAGACTTATAAAGGGGAAAAAGGGACAAGAAGTAGTTAAAAAAGTGATATTACCCTTTGTTTCACCTCTGGTTCAGTATGCTAACGGCAAAACCTTTGTATTTTTTGCTTCAACAGAGTTTCCTTTAAACACCGTTAAAAAAGAATTAAAATATCTTCCTTTAGATAGCGCTACTTCTCAGATTTTTGTCTTAGGGTTTGAAGGAAACTATTATTATAGAAACCTTACTTCTGCTCAGAGAGGATTTATTACCGGAATTGGATACGATAATAGCCTTCTTTATTTTACAGTAGTAAGAGGAAAATATCCTGTGGATACAGAGACAGAGCTTTATAGCCTTATTTTAGGAAGGTCTTCTTTTTAGGATTTTAAGGCTTTTCTACCGTTATGACGGTATGAACGTTCCCTCTGGGGTGAAAATCTCCTATTACTTTCAATTTTTTAGGTTCTAAAACCTTCCAGAGGGCATCAAAAATCTCGTTAGTAGCGGCTTCATGAGAGATGTAACGATTTCTGAACTTGTTAAGCCATAGTTTTAACGACCTAAGCTCAACAATTTTTTCATTAGGTACATATTCGATCTTGATTACCGCAAAATCTGGATATCCAGACCTGGGACAAAGGCAAGTAAACTCAGGGAAAGTGATGGTTATTGTATAATCCCTATCAGGATAGGGATTAGGCCAAGCTTCAAGTTCTGCTTGTTCTATGGCTAATTCACCATACTTTTTCTCACTCATGGGATTAATTATAACATCTTAATAATTAATGCCAAGAGTGAAAACCTTTATTTTAGAAGAAACCTAAAAACTAAACCTTTTGGAAGTAGTGTTTTATTAATTGTGTCTAAATCTTAGGGGTTAGGGGCTCCCCCTCCTGGTAAAAATGGTAAAGTTAAACTCAAAATTAAGAAAGAGGGAAAGTGGTTAGATTTACAAGGTGGTATATTTGGTATTGTTGGATGTTGGAGGATATTTAATTTTAGGAGGGAGGTTTCTTACCACCACATTGGTAGACACAATTAAATAAACACTATGCTTTTGGAACAACTGTGTCATTTGATAAAAGTTGTCTTTATCGATTTTAAGGTATAAAATTAGCAAAAAACACCTAATTTTTCGGAGGTTTATCATGCCAGAGGAGAAAAAAGAATATCCTCACATCCCTCAGGAAATCATAGAAAGGGTTAAAAAACTTAGGGAAGAGATAGAGTATCATAATTATCGTTATTATGTACTTGATTCCCCTGTTATTTCTGATGCTGAATACGATGCATTAATGAGAGAACTTAAAGAATTAGAAGAAAAGTATCCAGAATTGATTACCCCAGACTCTCCTACCCAAAGAGTAGGATTTAAACCAGCAGAAGGATTTAAAGAAGTTCCTCATGCAGAACCAATGCTATCTCTGGATGATGCTATGGACGAAAACGAAGTATTAGAATTTGATAAAAGAGTTAAAAAATTTTTAGGATTACCTGAAGAAGCTCAAATAGAATATACGGTAGAACCAAAAATAGATGGTCTTGCGGTAGAGTTGGTTTACGAAGATGGAACCTTAAAATTAGGAGCTACCAGGGGTGATGGTTATGTAGGGGAGGATGTTACTGCTAACATCAAAACCATTAAATCTATCCCTCTAAAACTAAAAAAGTTTGATGAAGATGCCCCTGAAATACCACCAAGAATTGATGTAAGAGGAGAAGTTTATCTAAATAAGGAGGAATTTGAAAAAATCAATCAAGAAAGGATAAAAAAGGGAGAACCTCCTTTTGCTAATCCAAGAAATGCTGCTGCTGGCTCTTTACGTCAGCTTGATCCTTCGGTTACAGCCAAAAGAAAATTAGATATATTCTGTTATGGGGTAGGAAAGGTCGAAGGTTATAACTTCAAAACTCAATGGGAGGTGCTTCAAACCTTACCTAAGTGGGGCTTAAAAATAAACCCGCTGGTAAAGTTAGTTAAAAATATCAGAGAAGCCATCGACTATCATCACGAAATGGAAAAGAAAAGACAAGAACTTCCTTATGAAATAGACGGTATTGTAATCAAAGTAAATGATCTATCTCTGTGGGAAAAACTTGGTACCAAAGCAAGGTCTCCAAGATACGCCATCGCCTATAAATTTCAACCTACTCAAGTAACCACCAAACTTTTAAACGTAGTTTTCCAAGTAGGAAGAACCGGTGCTATCACTCCGGTGGCTATCTTACAACCTGTACAAATAGGAGGTGTTATCGTAGAACGAGCTACTCTTCATAATGAAGACTACATCAAAAACTTAGACATAAGGATTGGAGATTGGGTGCTTGTACAAAGGGCAGGAGATGTGATCCCTCAAATCATCATGCCAATAAAAGAAAGAAGAACAGGTGACGAAAAAGAAATTAAATTTCCTACAGAGTGTCCAAGATGTGGCACTAAGCTAGTCAAAAAGCCTGACGAGGCTGTGTGGAGATGTCCTAACCCTAATTGCTACGCCAGTTTGATAAGAAAAATTCTCCATTTTGCCAGTAGACTTGCGATGAATATAGAAGGCTTAGGAGAAAAGGTGGCAAAAGACCTGGTAGACAGAGGTTTAGTAGAAAACGTAGCAGACCTTTATTATCTTCGGTTAGAAGACTTCTTACGACTACCTGGCTTTGCTTATAAAAAAGCTAAAAATCTCTATGAAGCCATCCAAAAAAGTAAAAAAAACACATTAGCTCGTTTTATTTATGCCTTAGGAATAAGGCATGTTGGAGAGGCAATGGCTCAACTTCTAGCCAAAAAGTTTAAAACCTTAGACAATCTTATGAAAGCCTCTATGTCTGACCTAATGTCAGTGGAGGGCGTAGGTTATGAAGTAGCTAAATCTATAGTAGAATTTTTTAAAAATGAGCACAACCAAGAGATTATCAAAAGATTATTAGATGCAGGGATTACTTTCGAAGAGGAAGAAGAAAAACAGGAAGAAGTCACTCCAAAACTTGAAGGGTTAACCTTTGTGTTTACCGGTGCCTTAAAAAGCATGACCAGAGATCAAGCTAAAGCTAAGGTTTTACAGCTAGGAGGTAAAGTTTCAGACCATGTGTCTAAAAACGTTGACTACGTAGTGGTAGGAGAAGCACCAGGGTCTAAATATCAAAAGGCTTTAAAACTTGGACTAAAAATTATTAACGAAGAAGAATTTTTAAAACTTATAGGAGAAACCCAATAACTCATTAACCTCTTCCATGGTTTTTTTAGCTATACTTCTTGCTTTTTCTATTCCTACCTGCAGTAGCTCTTCCCAGTTTGCTTTTTCTATCTCAAAACGTCTTTCCCAGATTTCAGTTAACTCTTCTATAACTTTAGAAGCCAATCTTTGCTTACATTCTACACATCCAAGCTTAGCCTTTTTACAATCTTCTACGACTTCCTGCCTTTCTTCCTCTGAAAAATAAATCTTTATTAGATTATACGCTACACAACGATTTTCAGGATCTCCCGGATCAGATTTTCTGGGTCTATGAATATCAGTCACATAAGACAGAACTTTCTTCTTCACTACTTCAGGTGGGTCATTCAAAAAAATAGCGTTTCCATAACTTTTACTCATCTTTCTTCCGTCTGTTCCTGGTATTTTGGGTACCTCAGACAAAAGGGCTTCAGGTTCAGGAAAAAATTCGGTACCGTACAGATAATTAAATCTTCTGGCAATTTCTCTGGTTAATTCTAAATGAGGTACCTGGTCTAAACCTACAGGAACTTTCTCTGCTTTATAGATTAAGATGTCAGCTGCTTGTAAAACCGGATAGCCTAAAAACCCATAGGTAGTCAAATCTTTATTTTGAAGGTTTTGAACCATATCTTTATAAGTAGGATTTCTTTCAAGCCAAGCTACTGGAGTAATCATAGAAAATATCAAAGAAAGTTCTGCATGTTCTTTAACAGCTGATTGTAAAAAAATCACACTCTTTTCTGGAGAAAGCCCTACTGAGAGCCATTCCAAAAACAATTCTTTTACAAAACCTCTTAATTTTTGAGGAGAATCATACTCTGTAGTTAGGGCATGCCAGTCTGCCACAAAGTAAAAACATTCGTGATTTTCTTGGAAACTCAACCAATTTTTTAAAACACCGTGAAGATGTCCCAAATGAAGTGGACCTGTAGGACGCATTCCACTTAAAATCCTAAATCTTTTCACCGTCCCCACCCTTCCTTCTCATTTTTGATAACTCTTAAAATTACCATAAATTCTAAAAATTTGTAGTAAACCATCTTTTAAAATGTTTAATTTTGGATAAAATATTTTTCATACTCTTTAAGGGAAATAAATAAGGAGGTACAATTAAAATGAATTGCAGTAGATTAAAAACCCTTATCAGAGATTGGTATCAAGAAGTAAGGTCTTTTACCCTTTCTCCTGTCAAAATGATGGATTTAGTAGAAAAACATGTGCAAAACTGTGAAGTTTGTCAACAAGATGAAACTTTACCTTTGGAGTTAGAACAATTAAGAGAAATAATTAGAGTCCCTTATAAACCTCCTAAAGAAACTGACTTTAAATTCTCTGAAGACATAGAATACATCTATGATGAAGATTTAGAAGACTTAGAAGAGGAAGAGATTGAATCTTAGGGGTGACTTATATTTAGCCACCCCTAATCTATTTAAGACCTTTTATGGCAGTCATTACACTTAACTGGCGCTTGTTTACCTTCTTCACCGTTAACCTTCTTATGGCATTCAATACAGGTCTTATGGTAGGCATCCATAGCTTTTAAAGCTTTATCTTTAGCCTGAGCTATATCATGACATTCTACACATTTTTTTACTTCTTTAGTAGGATCGGCTTCTGCATGATGACATACTTTACAATCGATTTTATATACATCTACATGGTTTGCATGATTAAACTTCACAGCTGGAAATTTAGCTCCTTCCAGTTTTAATTGTAATTCCGTTGGAAGTGCAAAAACTAAAGTAACACAGAACAAAATTCCTCCTATGATTAACCCTCCCCAAACTTTCTTTTTCATAGTTTTACCCCCCCTTGTTTTTAATTAGTGCCCGGTATGTTCTTCATGTTCTTCTTCATATCCGGTAAACATAGCTATGATGTGAGCTAAAGGTGTATGTCCTAAAGTACTTAAATAAATATGAACAAAAAGGAAAAATCCGTAAAACACCCAAAGGCCATTGTGAATTAAAGAAACAATCTGAATACCTCCCATCAAACTTTCTAACCAAGCAAACTGAACAGGATCCCAAAGCACAAGACCTGTCAAAATTTGTAAAGGTATACAAAAGATCATGATGATAAAATAAAAAACCTGTTGTAGAGGATTAAATTTGTTATCAGGGGTTGGATGATGAGGGTTTTTCTCTCCTACCATGATACCATAGGCATAATACTTTGCTTGAGCAAAAGCTTTTTTAATAAAATCTACAGGTCTCCAAAAAGGAGGGATATAAATCTTAAAAATTTTTCCGGTAAACAGATAGTAACATAACCAGATAAAATAATTAGCAAGCAAAATAAACCCTAACCAGCTATGTATCTTAACCGCACTTTCAAAAGACATAAGATTTATCTTATCTACCAATCTGATCTGTAATCCGGTAATTATCAATACTATAAAACTGATAGCATTGATCCAGTGCCATATTCTTACAGGTAAAGGATGTAAATATACCTTCTTCATTATTTCCCCTCCCTTCTTTTTCTTCTAATAGGTGTGGTTATAATTCTTAAAGATAGATGCCCTAAACCAAAACCTATACCGCAAACCACAGCCAAAACAAACAATATATCTAAAACACTAATCCTTGACAGACCTAAAACATAAAAATCTCTAACATTTGGTATGGCATATACCGAATTTAAAATCTTTCTATCTACTAAGGTTTTAAATTCGGTATATGCCATACCAAATGTTAGAGATTTTTATGTTTTAGGTCTGTCAAGGATTAGTGTTTTAGATATATTGTTTGT